>NZ_JBEOUR010000040.1:0-33237 GCF_040302605.1 Microbacterium sp. NPDC097977 | reverse complement strand
CTGCTGAACACGAACACGAACACGAACGCGAACACGGAGAGCTGAAGATGACAACGACCGACCGGTCCACGAACCCGGCCGCCGACCACGACATCGTGATCGTCGCCGCCGCCCGCACCCCGCAGGGACGCCTGAAGGGGCAGCTGGCGAGCTTCACGGCGGTGCAGCTCGGAGCCCTCGCGATCCGCGGCGCGCTGGAGCAGGCATCCGTGCCGCCCGACGTCGTCGACGCCGTGATCGTGGGGCAGGTGCTCGCCGCAGGCTCGGGGCAGAATGCCGCAAGGCAGGCGGCCATCGGCGCGGGCATCGGATGGGACGTCCCCGCGCACTCGGTGAACAAGGTCTGCCTCTCGGGGCTGACGGCGATCATCGACGCGGCACGGATGATCCGCACCGGAGACGCCACCGTGGTGGTCGCGGCCGGCATGGAGTCGATGACCCGCGCACCGCACCTGCTCATGGGCTCGCGCGACGGATGGACCTACGGCAGCGTGGAGGTTCTCGACCACATGGCGTACGACGGCCTGACCGACGCCTACGACCAGGAGAGCATGGGGGCATCGACCGAGCGTCACAACGCCCGCTTCGACCTCACCCGCCGTGCGCAGGACGAGGTCGCCGCGCTGTCGCATCAGCGGGCCGCGTCCGCGCAGGCCGCCGGGGTCTTCGACGACGAGATCGTTCCCGTCTCGGTGCCGCAGCGCCGGGGCGAGGCGCTGACGGTCACGGCGGACGAGGGCATCCGTCCCGACACCACGGTCGAGTCGCTGGGCACGCTTCGTGCGGCCTTCGCGGAAGGCGGGTCCATCACCGCGGGCAACTCGTCGCAGATCTCCGACGGGGCCTCCGCGGTCGTGGTGACCACCAGGGAGACGGCGGACCGACACGGATGGCCGGTGCTGGTGGCCATCGGCGCCAGCGGTCAGACGGCGGGGCCGGACAACTCCCTGCAGGCGCAGCCCGCGCGCGCGATCGAGCGGGCCTGCGAGAAGCAGGGGATCGAGCCGTCCGATCTCGACCTCGTCGAGATCAACGAGGCGTTCGGGGCGGTCGTCGCGCGCTCGCAGACGGAACTCAGGCTGTCGAGCGACATCGTGAACATCCACGGCGGCGGCATCGCCATCGGTCACCCGATCGGCGCGTCGGGGACGCGACTGGTCGTCCACGTCGCCCATGAACTGGCGCGGCGGGGAGCGGGCACGGCTGCGGTGGCCCTGTGCGGAGGCGGCGGGCAGGGGGAGGCGCTGATCCTCACCCGGTGAGCATCAGCGCTTGATCGGCTTGATGCCCTTCTTCGCGTCCTTCTCCTGCTGCTTCTGCTGCTTCGCGTAGACGGGGGAGTCGGGCGAGACCGGGCGACCCTGCTTGGCGCGCCGCGTATCGATCGCGGCGCCGATCGCGAGGGCCATCGTGATGCCCCAGCTCACCCAGGCGAGAGCGGACCGCCACGTCAGCTTCGTGTCGCGAGAGCCGCGGAGCAGGTTCGCCCCGGTCATGAGAGATCCGAGGAGTCCGGTACCCGTGAGGTAGTTCATACCCTCACGCTACCCGGCCGAGTCCGTCGACGCTCCTGCTTGACAACCGGGCGACGCGCCTGGCATGCGGCAGCGCTCGCCCAGCCGTCGTTCGGATCGCCGCGCTATCATGGGGGAGTCGCGGCTGGTCCGCGGCCGCAATCCGTGTATCTACCGGCCGCCGGCACTCCGGCGGACAGCGGCGGCACCCGACCCCGCGTCCGCGGACGCGCGAGAGCCACGATGAGCCACGTCACCCCCACCCCGCAGCACGCACCCCGTTCGACCGCAGAGGGGCCGGGACTGCTCCGCATCGCGGGCCTTCCCTATTTCCTGATCGCGTTCATCGCCCGCCTCCCGTTCGCGATGATGGTCGTCGGCGTCCTGACGGTCGTCGTATCGGCGCGAGGCTCCCTGTCGCTCGGCGGACTCACCTCCGCTGCGGTGGGCCTCGGCACCGCATGCTTCGGTCCGCTGCTCGGCGCCGCGGCCGACCGGTTCGGCCAGCGCACGGTGCTGCTGATCCTCGCCCTCGCCAACGGCGCGATGCTCGTGGTCTTCACGCTCGTCGTCTACACGGGCGCGGCCGACGCGCTGGTCCTCGTCTCCGCGTTCGGCATCGGGGCGACGGCACCGCAGGTCGCCCCCATGTCGCGGTCGCGGCTCGTGACGATGATCGCGGACCGCATGCCGGAGGCCGTGCGCCCCCGGACGGTATCGGGAACCATGGCGTACGAGTCCGCGGCCGACGAGACCGTGTTCGTCTTCGGACCTTTCCTCGTCGGCATCCTCGCCTCCGTGCTCGCGCCCTGGGCGCCGCTCATCGGAGCCGCCGCTCTGACGGTGGTGTTCGTCGGCGCCTTCGCCCTGCACCCGAGCGCACGCGTGGTCTCGGTGCACCGTGGCGTCGACGGACGAGCGCCGTCCGCGGTCTCGGAGCTCTTCACCCCGCGCGTGCTCATCGTCGTCGTCGGCATCCTCGGCGTCGGCATGTTCTTCGGGACGATGCTCACCGCGTTGACCTCCTTCATGGCGGACCGCGGCGCCCCCGAGCAGGCGGGCCTGCTCTACGGGGTCATGGGGGTCGGCTCCGCCATCCTCGCGCTCGGCGTGGCCTGGCTTCCCGCACGGTTCTCGCTGCGGGCGCGCTGGCTGGCGTTCTCCGGCATCCTGCTCGGGGGGAGCCTGCTCCTGCTGCGCGTCGACACCCCGGAGCTCATGATGCTCGCCCTCGCGATCATGGGGATCGGGATCGGCTCGACCCTGGTCACCCAGTACAGCTTCGGGGCCGCGCGCAGTCCGCTCGGTCGCTCCGCGACGGTGATGACCATGCTCGGCTCCGGCATCGTCGTCGGCCAGTCGCTCGGGGCCGCGGTCGCGGGAGAGCTCGCGGAGAGCGCAGGGACGACCAGTGCGCTCGTGCTCCCGATCATCGCCGCGTCAGTAGCGTTCGCGGCGGGGCTTGTCAACTGGCGACTGAGCGCCGCCGAACCTCGCGTAGCCTCGGTCTGAGCTTCGGTAGCCTGAGAAGCACACCTTCCAGCGTCAGGAGATCTCGCCATGTCAGACGCAGAATTCGTCGTCGTCGCCAACCGACTGCCCGTAGACCGGGTCGTGGGCATCGACGGCGTGGAAGAGTGGCGGACATCGCCCGGCGGACTCGTCGCGGCCCTCGAGCCGATGATGCGCACTGCGCACGGCGCGTGGGTGGGATGGCCCGGCCAGCCGGATGTGCACCTCGACCGCTTCGAGATCAACGGCATCGACCTCGTGCCCGTCGCGCTCAGCGCGGAAGAAGTGGCCGACTACTACGAGGGCTTCGCGAACGACACGATCTGGCCGCTGTACCACGATGTGATCGCGCCGCCCCAGTACCACCGCGAATGGTGGGACGCCTATGTCAAGGTCAACCGGCGCTTCGCCGAGGCCGCGGCCTCCGTGGCCGCGCCGAACGCCACGGTCTGGGTGCACGACTACCAGCTGCAGCTCGTGCCGCAGATGGTCCGCGAGCTACGGGACGACGTGACGATCGGCTACTTCCACCACATCCCGTTCCCGGCCCACGGCCTGTACGCGCAGCTGCCGTGGCGAGACCAGGTGCTCACCGGTCTGCTGGGCGCCGACGTCATCGGCTTCCAGCGCGCGCAGGACGCGACGTACTTCCTCACCGCCGTGCGGCGGCGGCTGCGCCACGAGGTCAAGGGATCCGCGGTCGCCGTTCCCACGCCCGACGGTGGCACGCGCACCGCCCTGGCGAAGGCCTTCCCGATCTCCATCGACACCGAGCCGTACCTCGAACTCGCCGCACGCCCCGAGGTGCGGGCTCGTGCGGCCGAGATCCGCGCCAGCCTCGGCAACCCGAAGAAGATCCTGCTCGGCGTCGATCGACTCGATTACACCAAAGGCATCCGGCACCGCATCAAGGCCTACGGGGAGCTGCTCGACGACGGCATCCTGAGCGTCGAGGACATCACCTTCGTGCAGGTCGCCAGTCCGAGTCGTGAGCGGGTGGACGCCTATGTGCACCTGCGGGACGAGATCGAGCTCGCGGTGGGCCGGATCAACGGCGACCACGACACGATGGGCCACACCGCCATCCGCTACCTGCATCAGGGCTACCCGCGTGAGGAGATGGTCGCGCTGTATCTCGCCGCCGACGTCATGCTCGTGACGGCGCTGCGCGACGGCATGAACCTGGTCGCGAAGGAGTACGTCGCGACCAGGGCGGACAACCGCGGGGTGCTCGTGCTCAGCGAATTCACCGGAGCCGCGGACGAGCTTCGTCAGGCGGTGCGGGTCAATCCGCACGACATCGCGGGCCTCAAGGACGCGATCATGACGGCGGTCGAGATGAGCCCGTCGGAGCAGGGCAAGCGGATGCGGTCACTGCGTCGGCGCGTGCTCGAGAACGACGTGAACGCCTGGTCCTCGTCGTTCCTGCGTGCGCTCGCGGAGGTCCGCGGGTCCTGACTCCGGCATCCATACTGGAGGGACCCGCCTCGATTGGAGACCCTGTGACCCGTACCTGGACCCCCGGAACCGCCGATGAGGCGCTTCGTGCGATCGCCGCGACGCCGCGACTCGTCGTCGCCCTCGACTTCGACGGCACGGCGTCACCGCTCGTCCCCGACCCCATGGCGGCGCGCGCACTGCCGGAGGTGGCGGCCCAGGTCGCGCGACTCGCGGCGATGCCCGACACGATCGTCGCCTACGTCTCGGGGCGCAGCATGCACGACCTCCGTGAGATCACGGAGCACACCGACGACTCGCCCATCGCTCTCGCAGGCTCCCATGGCGCCCAGTACTGGTTCCCCGGAACGGGCGAGGCCGACGCGACGGGGCCGGACACCGCCGAGGGTGACCGCGAGGAGCTGTGGGCGGCTGCGCGGCCGATCATCGATCGTCACGAGGGCGCCGAGTTCGAGCCCAAGACGTTCGGGATGGGCGTGCACACCCGCACCGCGACCGGGGAGGTCGAGAAGGAGGTGTTCGCCGAGATCGACGCGCTCGTCGCCGAACGCTTCCCGCACTGGCGTCGACGCGCCGGACACCGTGTGCTCGAGTTCTCGTCGCGCACCGAGGGCAAGGATGCCGCGATGGCGGCCCTCCGCGAGCGGTTCGACGCGACCGGCATCCTGTTCGCCGGCGACGACGTCACCGACGAGGACGCGATGCGGGTGCTGACCGACGGAGATCTCGGCGTGCGCGTGGGACCGGGGGAGAGCGCCGCCGTGCTCCGTGTGGGGAATCCACAAGAGATGGCCCAGCTTCTGGAGGCGCTCGCGGACGAGCGCGCCTCTCGGCGGGAATAGACTTCCGTCATGTCCTCGCATGATCCCTCCAGCAGCGCGCCCATCGACATCAAGCCCCGCAGTCGTGTCGTCACCGACGGCATCGAAGCGACGACCTCCCGAGGCATGCTCCGTGCCGTCGGCATGGGAGACGCGGACTGGGACAAGCCGCAGATCGGCATCGCGTCCAGCTGGAACGAGATCACGCCCTGCAACCTGAGCCTCGACCGCCTGGCGCAGGGCGCCAAGGAAGGCGTGCACTCGGGCGGCGGCTACCCGCTGCAGTTCGGCACCATCTCCGTGTCGGACGGCATCTCGATGGGACACGAGGGGATGCACTTCTCCCTCGTGTCGCGCGAGGTCATCGCCGACTCGGTGGAGACCGTGATGATGGCCGAGCGGCTCGACGGATCCGTCCTGCTGGCCGGCTGTGACAAGTCGATCCCCGGCATGCTGATGGCCAGCGCCCGTCTGGACCTGTCGAGCGTGTTCCTGTACGCGGGATCGATCGCTCCGGGGTGGGTCAAGCTCTCCGACGGCACCGAGAAGGACGTCACGATCATCGACTCGTTCGAGGCCGTCGGCGCCTGCCGCGCCGGGCTCATGAGCGAAGAGGACCTCAAGCGCATCGAGTGCGCGATCGCCCCCGGCGAGGGCGCCTGCGGTGGCATGTACACCGCCAACACGATGGCATCCGTCGCCGAAGCTCTCGGTCTGAGCCTGCCGGGATCGGCTGCGCCGCCCGCGGCCGACCGGCGTCGCGACTACTTCGCGCACCGCTCGGGCGAAGCCGTCGTCAACCTGCTCCGCCAGGGGATCACGACCCGTGACATCCTCACCAAGGAGGCGTTCGAGAACGCGATCGCCCTCGCGATGGCACTGGGCGGCTCGACCAACGTGGTGCTGCACCTGCTCGCGATCGCCCGTGAGGCGGAGATCGACCTCTCGCTGCACGACTTCAACCGCATCGGCGACAAGGTGCCGCACGTCGCCGACATGAAGCCGTTCGGGAAGTACGTCATGAACGACGTCGACCGCCACGGCGGCATCCCGGTGATCATGAAGGCGATGCTCGACGAGGGGCTGCTGCACGGCGATGCCCTCACCGTCACCGGCAAGACTCTGGCGGAGAACCTCGCGGACCTCGACCCGCAGCCGATCGACGGCGAGGTCATCCACACCTTCGACAACCCGATCCACGCGACCGGCGGCCTGACGATCCTGCACGGCTCGCTGGCTCCGGAGGGCGCCGTCGTCAAGACCGCGGGCTTCGATGCCGCGGTCTTCGAAGGCCCCGCACGGGTCTTCGAGCGCGAGCGCGCGGCGATGGATGCCGTGGCGAACGGTGAGATCGAGGCGGGCACCGTGATCGTGATCCGTTACGAGGGTCCGAAGGGCGGACCCGGTATGCGCGAGATGCTCGCGATCACCGCGGCCATCAAGGGCGCAGGGCTCGGAAAAGATGTACTACTCTTGACTGACGGACGATTCTCAGGCGGCACAACCGGCCTGTGCATCGGCCACATAGCACCCGAAGCGGTGGACGCAGGTCCTATCGCCTTCGTGCGCGATGGTGATCTGATACGGGTCGATATCGCAGCTCGCTCTCTCGACCTACTCGTCGACGAGGCGGAGCTCGCCTCCCGCCGTTCTGGCTGGGAGCCGCTACCCCCGCGCTATACCCGTGGCGTCCTTGCCAAGTACTCGCGCCTCGTGCGGTCCGCCGCCGAAGGCGCGACGACCGGCTGATCCGCGTCGGCCTCCGGCTTCCGACGTCGCCACCAGACCATCAGAAGGAATCTCATGACTGCTGACACCGTCTCGGCTGTGCCGAGGCCCCCCGCACCCAAGTCGGCCGCGCCGGAGATCACCGGCGCCGAGGCCGTGGTCCGTACGCTCGAGCTCCTCGGCATCACCGATGTCTTCGGGCTTCCCGGCGGCGCCATCCTCCCTGTCTACGACCCGCTCATGGACGCGAAGGACCTCCGTCACATCCTCGTCCGCCACGAGCAGGGAGCCGGGCACGCCGCAGAGGGGTACGCCTCCTCCTCCGGCAAGGTCGGCGTCTGCATCGCGACCTCGGGCCCCGGGGCCACGAACCTCGTCACCGCGATCGCCGACGCGTACATGGACTCCGTGCCGTTGCTGGCCATCACCGGGCAGGTGTTCTCGACCCTCATGGGGACGGACGCCTTCCAGGAGGCGGACATCGTCGGCATCACGATGCCGGTGACCAAGCACTCCTTCCTCGTGAAGGACGCGTCCGAGATCCCCGGTGCCATCGCGGCCGCCTACGAGATCGCCTCCACGGGGCGTCCCGGACCGGTTCTGGTCGACATCACCAAGGACGCCCAGCAGGCGATCGCGCCGTTCATCTGGCCCGCCAAGATCGACCTGCCCGGCTACCGTCCGGTGACCAAGGCGCACGGCAAGCAGATCCAGGCCGCGGCCGCTCTTCTCGCCGACGCCAAGAAGCCCGTGCTCTACGTGGGCGGCGGTGTGATCCGCGGCCGCGCGTCGAAGGAGCTGCTCGCGCTGGCCGAGACGACCAACGCACCGGTCGTCACGACCCTGATGGCCCGCGGCGCCTTCCCGGACTCCCACCAGCAGCACCTCGGCATGCCGGGAATGCACGGCACGGTCCCGGCCGTGCTGGCGCTGCAGGAAGCAGACCTCATCGTGTCGCTCGGCGCGCGGTTCGACGACCGCGTGACGGGCAAGGCCGCGCTGTTCGCACCGAACGCGAAGGTCGTGCACGTCGACATCGACCCCGCCGAGATCTCGAAGATCCGCATGGCCGACGTCCCGATCGTGGGCGACGTCCGCGACGTGATGGTCGACCTCGAGTCCGCCTTCCGCACCGCGACGAGCACGACGACACCCGACACCGAGGAGTGGTGGTCGTACCTCGACGGGCTGCGCACCGAGTTCCCGCTCGGGTATGCGCCGACCACCGACGGTCTGCTGGCACCCCAGCACGTGATCCAGCGCATCGGAGAGCTCACGGGGCCCGAGGGGATCTACGCGGCCGGCGTCGGTCAGCACCAGATGTGGGCGGCCCAGTTCATCAAGTACGAGCGCCCCAACTCCTGGCTGAACTCCGGAGGAGCGGGCACGATGGGCTACTCGGTTCCCGCGGCCATGGGCGCCAAGGTCGCCGAGCCCCACCGCACGGTGTGGGCGATCGACGGCGACGGATGCTTCCAGATGACCAATCAGGAACTCGCGACCTGCGCGATCAACAACATCCCGATCAAGGTCGCGATCATCAACAACTCCTCGCTGGGCATGGTGCGCCAGTGGCAGACGCTGTTCTACGACGGCCGTCACTCGAACACCGATCTGAACACGGGCCACGGCACCGTGCGCATCCCCGACTTCGTGAAGCTGGCCGAGGCCTACGGCTGCCTCGCGATCCGGGTGGAGAAGGAGGAGGAGGTGGACGCCGCGATCACGCTCGCCCTCGAGACGAACGATCGTCCGGTGGTCATCGACTTCGTGGTCAGCGCCGACTCCATGGTGTGGCCGATGGTCCCCCAGGGCGTGAGCAACAGCTACGTCCAGTACGCCCGCGAGCACGCGCCCGCCTTCGACGAGGAGGACTGACCATGTCGACTCACGTGCTGAGCCTCCTCGTGGAGAACACCCCGGGTCTGCTGACCCGTGTCGCAGGGCTCTTCGCCCGTCGCGGCTTCAACATCGACTCGCTCGCGGTGGGCGTCACCGAGGTGCCCGGCATCTCGCGCATCACGGTGGTCGTCGACCTCGATGAGCTGCCCCTCGAGCAGGTGACCAAGCAGCTCAACAAGCTGATCAACGTCATCAAGATCGTCGAGCTCGACTTCCCGACGTCCGTGCAGCGCGAGCACATGCTCGTCAAGGTGCGCACCGACAACGCGACGCGGTCGAACGTCATCGAGGTGGCGAACCTGTTCCGCGCCTCCGTCGTGGACTACGCATCCGATGCGCTCGTGATCGAGGTCACCGGCGATCGGGGCAAGGTCGATGCGCTGCTGCGGGCCCTCGAGCCTTTCGGCATCAAGGAGATCGCCCAGTCGGGGCTCCTCGCGATCGGTCGCGGCGGCAAGAGCATCACCGAGCGCGTCCTGCGCGGCTGATCAGACATCACACACGTACACGAACACCCAATCAAGGAGAGAAACCAGTGAGCACCGAGATCTTCTACGACGCAGACGCCGATCTGTCGATCATCCAGGGCAAGAAGGTCGCGATCGTCGGCTACGGCTCGCAGGGTCACGCGCACGCGCAGAACCTTCGCGACTCGGGCGTCGAGGTCGCGATCGCCCTCAAGGAGGGCTCGAAGTCGGCGCCGAAGGCGGAGGAGGCCGGTTTCGCGGTCAAGACCGTCGCGGAGGCGACCCAGTGGGCCGACCTCATCATGATCCTCGCGCCCGACCAGCACCAGCGCACGATCTACAGCGAGTCGATCGCACCGAACCTGGCCGAGGGCAAGACCCTCGCGTTCGCGCACGGATTCAACATCCGCTTCGGCTACATCGACGCCCCCGAGGGCGTCGACGTGATCCTCGTCGCTCCGAAGGCTCCCGGCCACACGGTGCGTCGCGAGTTCGTCGCCGGCCGTGGCATCCCGGACATCATCGCGGTCGAGCGCGATGCCTCGGGCAACGCCTGGGCGACCGCGCTGTCGTACGCGAAGGCGATCGGCGGCACTCGTGCGGGTGTCATCAAGACCACCTTCACCGAAGAGACCGAGACCGACCTGTTCGGCGAGCAGGCCGTGCTGTGCGGTGGCGTCAGCCACCTCGTGCAGGCCGGCTTCGAGACGCTGACCGAGGCGGGCTACCAGCCGCAGATCGCGTACTTCGAGGTGCTGCACGAGCTGAAGCTCATCGTCGACCTCATGTGGGAGGGCGGCATCGCCAAGCAGCGCTGGTCGGTCTCCGACACGGCCGAGTACGGCGACTACGTCTCCGGTCCGCGCGTCGTCACCCCCGAGGTCAAGGAGTCGATGAAGGCGATCCTCGCCGACATCCAGAACGGCGCCTTCGCCAAGCGCTTCATCGACGACCAGGACAACGGCGCGGAGGAGTTCCTCGCGCTGCGTGCCAAGGAGGAGACGCACCCCATCGAGGCCACCGGCAAGGAGCTCCGCTCGCTCTTCGCCTGGAAGCAGCAGGATGAGGATTACGTCGACGGCAGCGCCGCACGCTGATCCGACGACTCACGCACGACAGAACGGGCATCCCTTCGGGGGTGCCCGTTCTGTCGTCCGCACGACCGCGTCCGGCGGTGCTACTCGGCCGGAGCGTCGTCGATCACGGGAGGCGCGTCTTCCCCGTTCGTCCACACGGGCGCCGGGAGGACGGTGTCCACCGCCCCGCCCTGGATCTCGCGCAGTGCATCTTCGATCTCATCGGCGTTCTGCGGCACGGCGAGTCCGCAGGCGTTCAGCTCGGAGGCGAACTTGAGCGTCAGGCGGATCTTGCCCGCCTCCACCGCCTGCGCGGTCGTTCCGGTGCGCTTCTCGCTTCCGGTCTGGATGTCGGAGACGCTGTCGCACACGTGGTAGACCGATCCGCCGTCGACCCAGACGACCTCGTCCTCGCCGAGCAGTTGGATCACCGCCGACTGGTCGGCCGTGTACTTCTCGACCGACGGCGGCGAGAAGTCGACGCCGATCACCGCGGCGATCACGGCGAGCACGATGCCGACGATGCCTGCCGTGGCCTTCTGGCCCTTGTCCATGTCCTTGTTCAGGAAGATGAGGATGATCAGCGGCAGGAAGGCGATGATCGCGATGATCGCGCCGAGCTGGTTCTGCACGAAGAACCGCAGGGTCTCCGCCCGACGCGCAGGGTCGAGGCGGTTCGCCTTCTTCCAGAGGATCGAGCCGGTGATCGCGAGTGCGGCGATCACGATGAGCAGCACGAGGAGTGCGATGAAGGCCCACTGCGGGAACTGCGCGGTGGCGCCCTGCGCCTCGAGGAGTCCCGTGTCGGGATCGCGCACGAGAGTCCCGTCGGCACCGACGAACTCGCGCTGACGCAGGAGCCAGAAGATGGCCACCGCTTCCGCCGCGATCGCGAGAACCCAGACCGCGACGGCGATCCATCGGTAGGTGGTCGCCGTCGACCGCGCCGCGGCGGTCGGCACCCATCCGGCGGACGGATCCCGGACCTGGTCGGTCGGGTCCGAGGACTCGTCCCTCTTGCTCTGCTCGGCCACGGTGATCCCTCCGGACGCGGGCCCCGGTGGCCCGGATGCCCTGAGCATAGTGGACGACGTGTTCTACGCTGGGGGGCATGACTTCCGATTCCGACGATGCGCTGAGCTGGGATGGCGATGAGGGCAGTGCTCGTGGGGAGCCTGTTCGGAAGAAGCCCGCGCGGACGCCCTCGGGGTCTGCTGCGGCTGCGCCGAGCGAGCGCGCCGCCGACGACCCCACCCTGCCCGAGGGATGGAATGCCGTCGGCAGGGGGAGCGCCGACGTCGGGCGCCCCCAGAACGAGGACACAGACGAGGACGAGCGTCCAGCGCTCAGCACGGGGATGCTCCTGACTCTCGGAGTCATCGGCGGCGTCTACCTGCTCTACAGCATCGGCTGGGTCGTGGGCGGCATGAGGCTCAAGCCTCTCGCCAACCTGATCGTCGCCGATGCCATGTACGTGCCGTGGTTCGTGCTCGCCGTCGCCGCCCCCGCGCTGTGGTTCCTCGCCGTGTGGGTGCTGACCCGCGCGAGGGCAGGCTGGATCCGCGTCGCGCTCCTGCTCCTCGGGGTCGTGCTTCTCGTGCCCTGGCCCTTCGTGACCGTGGGGGTGATCGGATCATGACCGCGCAGCAGATCGACGCGCCGCGCTCCTCACCGTCGCCGAAGTGGCTCAGCGCTCTCGTGCTGGGACTGGCGGGCCTCTTCTACGCCTACGCGATCTGGAACGCCGTGGCGCATCTCGTCTCGATGGCGCAGAGCGGACTCACCGGCGTCGGCTGGCTGACGCTGGGCTTCGGAGTGGTCTTCCCGGCGCTCGTGTTCGTGTTCGCCTACGTGATCGGCAGGCGTCGCCGCGCCGCAGAGCTCGGTCTCGTCCTGCTCGCGGGGCTGGGCGTGGTGGCGGTGTTCTGGCTGAGCCTGATCGGCTACAGCATCCTCAACATGTCGGATCTGGTGACGGTCGCCCCCTGACCGCCCCCGTCATACGGCACGGAGCAGCCGGAGCCCTCGGGTACAGTTGACGTGATCGCGCCCCCATGGTGTGCGGCGCATCGGCCCCCTGTCGCGCTGCCCCGAAGGATCCCTGTGCCGAAGCCCGTCGTGCTCATCGCCGAAGTTCTCTCTCCTGCCACCATCGAGGCCCTCGGTCCCGACTTCGACGTGCGCAACGTCGACGGCACCGACCGCGAGGCGCTGTTCGCCGCGCTGGCCGACGCCCATGCCGTGCTCATCCGGTCGGCGACGCAGATCGACGAGGAGGCGCTGACCCATGCGCCGAACCTCAAGGTCGTCGCCCGCGCGGGTGTCGGCCTCGACAACGTCGACATCAAGGCCGCGACAACCGCGGGCGTCATGGTGGTCAACGCCCCGACCTCCAACATCGTCTCGGCCGCCGAGCTCACCGTGGGACACATCCTCAGCCTCGCCCGCCGCATCCCTGCCGCGCACGCGTCGCTCGCGGCCGGCGACTGGAAGCGCAGCTCCTTCACGGGCGCCGAGCTCTTCGAGAAGACCGTCGGCATCGTCGGCCTCGGTCGCATCGGCGCTCTCGTCGCGGCCCGTCTCGCCGCGTTCGACATGCGTGTCGTCGCCTATGACCCCTACGTCACGTCGGCGCGCGCGCAGCAGCTGGGCGTCCAGCTGCTGTCGCTCGACGAGCTCGTCGCCGAGTCCGACTTCCTGACGATCCACATGCCGAAGACCCCCGAGACCACCGGCATGATCGGTGCCGAGCAGTTCGCAGCCATGAAGCCGACCGCGTTCGTCGTCAACGTCGCTCGCGGCGGGCTGATCGATGAGGAGGCGCTGCACGCAGCCCTCGTCGCGGGCGAGATCGCCGGCGCGGGTCTCGACGTGTTCACCTCCGAGCCCCCGGCCGAGGGCGGCACGGCGCGTCCGCTGCTCGACCTGCCGAACGTGGTCGTCACACCGCACCTCGGAGCCAGCACGGAGGAGGCACAGGAGAAGGCCGGCGTGTCCGTCGCCCGCTCGGTGCGTCTGGCCCTGGGCGGCGACCTCGTGCCGGATGCCGTCAACGTCGCCGGCGGCGTGATCGATCCCTACGTCCGCCCCGGCATCTCGCTCGTCGAGAAGCTCGGACAGATCTTCGCCGCCCTCTCGACCTCGCCGCTCACGAGCCTCGACGTCGAGGTGCACGGCGAGCTGAACGAGTACGACGTCAGCGTGCTCAAGCTCGCGGCCCTCAAGGGCGTCTTCACGAACATCGTGAGCGAGACGGTCTCGTACGTCAACGCGCCTCTTCTCGCCGAGCAGCGCGGCATCGCCGTGCGTCTGCTGAAGGACGACGTGAGCGACGAGTACCGCAACGTGATCACCCTCAGCGGAGCGCTGTCGGACGGGTCGCAGCTCTCGGTCTCCGGCACCCTGACAGGTCCGAAGCAGTCCGAGAAGCTGGTCGCCATCAACGACCACGCGCTCGAGCTGCCGATCGAGAAGCACCACGTCGTGATGCTCTACACCGATCGTCCGGGAATCGTCGCCGTGTACGGGCAGAAGTTCGGTGAGGCCGGCATCAACATCGCCGGCATGCAGATCTCGCGCCTCGGTGCGGGAGACCAGGCGCTCAGCGTCCTCACGCTGGATTCGCCCGTCTCGGACGAGCTGCTCGACGACGTGCGCGACTCGATCGACGCCGACCTGTTCCGTCAGATCGAGATCACCGAGGTCTGAGCGGGGGAGTCCCTGCATCAGCGGAGCGGGAGGGCGGCCGAGAGGCGGCCTTCCCGCTCTCTGCATGTGAGGCCGTGCGTCAGGGGGCCGTCGCGCGCAGCACGAGCGCGATCAGGTCGGAGAGCTCGTCGCTGCGGGGGACCAGCCGTTCCGGTCCGTGCACGTCGAGCGAGTTGTTGAAGTAGAGGCCGTCGCTCAGCAGCATGACGAGGTCGAGGCTCGCCGCATCCCGCACATGAGGACGGATCGTGTCCTCCCATCGGTCGCGATTCCTGCGCAGCGCGTCGGCGGCCGGGGCCGAGCCGCCCTGGGCGAGCCTGGTCGCGGCGATCAGGGCGCGATCCAGTGCGTCGTCCTCCATCACGGACGTGCGCACGTAGTACGCGACGGGTCCCTCCTCGGCTGTCGTCATCCGCTCGAGGTCGGTGGTGGTGAGGGCGTCGAGTCGCTCCAGCAGGCCTGCGGCCAGATCGTCCTTCGAGGCGAAATGGTAGAGCAGACCACCCTTCGAGACCCCTGCGGCGCGGGCGGTGGCCTCGAGCGTCGCGGCGCGTTCGCCGTCTTCGATCACGATCGACTCGAATGCGTCCAGCACACGTTCGCGGGCCAGGGGCGGTCGGGGCATGGGGGTCCTCTGTTCGTCGTCCTTCACCGTAACGCGCGGAGATGACGATTCTGTTACTATACCAGCTGGACGGTTTAGTAATCAGGCCGTCACGTTCCTGAGAGGTGTTCCATGTCCCGCACTGCGTCGATCCCGACGACAGAGACGGATGCCCCCCGCGTCGGGGCCCGCGGCTGGGCCGCGCTCGTCGTTCTGATGCTGCCTGTGCTCCTGGTGTCGGTCGACAACACGGTGCTGAGCTTCGCGCTGCCCGAGATCTCGCTCGCGCTCGCCCCCACCGGCGCGGAGCAGCTGTGGATCATCGACGTGTACCCGCTCGTCCTCGCGGGGCTCCTGGTCACGATGGGAACGCTGGGGGACCGCTTCGGACGCCGCAGGATGCTCCTCATCGGCGCCACCGGTTTCGCTGCCGTGTCGGCGCTGGCAGCCTTCGCCCCGACAGCCGGGCTGCTGATCGCGGCCCGCGCGCTGCTCGGCCTCTTCGGCGCCATGCTCATGCCGTCGACGCTGTCGCTGCTGCGGTCGATCTTCCGCAACCGCGACCAGCGGCGACTGGCGATCGCGGTCTGGGCCTCGGCGTTCTCGGCGGGATCGGCCCTCGGCCCGATCGTCGGCGGTTTCCTGCTCGAGCACTTCGACTGGGGCTCCGTGTTCCTCATCGCCGTGCCGGTGCTCATCCCGCTGCTCGTCACCGCTCCGCTGCTGGTGCCCGAGAGCCGTGACCCGAACCCCGGCCGCATCGACCTCGTCAGCATCGTGCTGTCGATGGCCGCGATGATCCCGATCGTCTACGCGATCAAGTCGCTGGCGGTCGACGGCCCCAGCCTCACCGCGGGCGCCTGGGCGCTGCTCGGAGTCGTGATGGGCTACCTCTTCGTGCGGCGTCAGCTCTCCGCCGACGTGCCGATGCTCGACATGGCCCTCTTCCGTCGCGGGTCGTTCTCCGGAGCGATCCTCGTGAACCTGCTGAGCGTGGTCGCGCTGGTCGGCTTCCTGTACTTCGTGTCGCAGCATCTGCAGCTCGTGCTCGGTCTCTCCCCGATGACCGCGGGTGCCGCGCTCGTGCCCGGAATGCTGGCGATGATCGTGGCGGGGCTCTCGGTGGTGCCGATCTCGCGGCGGGTACGCCCGCACATCCTCGTGCCGGTGGGGCTCGTGTTCTCGCTGGCCGGATACCTGCTGGTGGCGTTCACGACCTCCGATCACGGCGTCGCGCCGCTGATCATCGCGTTCGTCGTGCTGGGCATCGGGATCGGCGGCGCGGAGACGATCTCGAACGAGCTCATCCTCTCCAGCGCCCCGGCCGAGAAGGCGGGCGCCGCGAGCGCGGTGTCCGAGACGGCGTACGAGCTCGGCGCGGTCCTCGGTACCGCGGTGCTGGGCGGTCTGATCACCGCGTTCTACCGCGGAGCGCTCGTCGTGCCCGCGGGTGTGCCCGCCGACGCCGCGCGCGCCGCCGAGGAGACACTGGCCGGGGCGTACACCGCCGCGCAGGGACTTCCCGATGCTCTCGGGACGGCACTGTGGGAGGCGGCATCCGCGGCGTTCGGCTCCGGAGTGATGGTGACCTCGCTGATCGGTGCCGGCCTGGTCGTGCTGGCCGGCGCGATCGCGGCCGTCACACTGCGCAAGGCCCCCACGCACTGACCAGTACGCTGGGAGGACCGGCCCGCTCGGCATCCGTCCGCGCGCGAGCCGGTCCATCCCGGTGCAAGGAGAGTCATGTCGCGTGTCGTGAAGCTGGCGGTCATCCCCGGCGACGGAATCGGCCCCGAGGTCGTCGCCGAGGCCGAGAAGGTGCTCGACGCGGTGACCGCGTCGTCGGAGGTCACCTTCGATAAGACCCGCTTCTCGCTGGGCGCTGCCCGCTATCTCGAGACGGGCGACACCCTGACGGACGACGACCTGCAGGCGATCGCCGGTCATGACGCGATCCTGCTCGGCGCGGTGGGCGGCACGCCCGGCGACCCGCGCCTCAAGGACGCGAACATCGAGCGCGGACTGCTCCTGAAGCTCCGTTTCACACTCGACCACTACGTGAACCTGCGTCCCTCGAAGCTGTTCGCGGGCGCGCCGGGACCGCTGTCGAACCCCGGCGAGATCGACTTCGTCGTGGTCCGCGAAGGCACCGAGGGGCCCTACGTCGGCAACGGCGGGGCGATCCGCACGGGCACACCGCACGAGGTGGCGAACGAGACCTCCGTCAACACGGCCTTCGGGGTCGAGCGGGTCGTCCGCTACGCGTTCGACCTCGCCGAGCGTCGCGGCAAGAAGATCACGCTCGTGCACAAGACCAACGTGCTGGTGCACGCCGGGGCGATCTGGCAGCGCATCGTGAACGAGGTCGCCGCCGCGCACCCCGACGTCACGGTCGACTATCTGCACGTGGATGCCGCGACCATCTTCCTCGTCACCGACCCCTCGCGTTTCGACGTCATCGTGACCGACAACCTGTTCGGGGACATCCTCACCGACCTCGCCGGCGCGGTCACCGGGGGGATCGGTCTCGCGGCCTCCGGGAACATCAACCCGGACGGTGCGTTCCCGTCGATGTTCGAACCGGTGCACGGCTCCGCCCCCGACATCGCCGGTCAGCAGAAGGCGGATCCCACCGCGGCGATCCTGTCGGTGGCCCTGCTGCTCGACCATCTCGGCCTCTCCGCCGAGGCGGCGCGGGTGAGCGCCGCCGTCGAGACGGACATCGCCACCCGCACGGGTGCGCGCACCACGGCGGACGTCGGCTCCGCGATCACCGCACTGCTCTGAACGACGGGCGTAGGCTGGACCCGCGCGAGGTTGCGCGCCGCACGAGGAATGGATGACGAGATGACGACCATCGATGCCGAGACCGCCACGACTCCGCTGGAGTTCCTGGTCAGGAAGAATCTGAGCGCGGCCACGCCCGCACGCGTCGCCGAGGTCCACGAGGACCCGGGCTTCGGCGTGGTGTTCACCGATCACATGGTCGACATCTGCTGGTCGGTCAAGGGCGGGTGGCATCGTCCGCGCGTGCAGCCGTACGGCCCGATCCCGCTCGACCCCGCAGCCTCCGTGCTGCACTACGGTCAGGAGATCTTCGAGGGCATCAAGGCCTACCGTCACGAGGACGGCTCGATCCACACCTTCCGCCCCGACCGCAACGCCGCACGTCTGCAGGCCAGTGCGCGTCGGCTGGCACTGCCCGAACTGCCCACCGAGTACTTCATCCAGTCGCTCCGCGAGCTCGTCGCGGTGGATGGCCGATGGGTGCCCTCCGGAGCCGACCAGAGCCTCTACCTGCGTCCGTTCATGTTCGCCAAGGAGGCCTTCCTCGGTGTCCGCGCCGCGCAGAAGGTCGCGTACTACGTGATCGCGAGCCCGGCGGGCGCGTACTTCAGCGGCGGCGTGAAGCCCGTGCGCATCTGGCTCTCCGAGGACTACGCCCGGGCAGGCAAGGGCGGCACCGGCAAGGCCAAGACCGGGGGCAACTACGCCTCCAGCCTGCTCGCGCAGAGCGAGGCCAGCGCGAAGGGCTGCGACCAGGTCGTGTTCCTCGACGAGAAGCGCAACGTCGAGGAGCTCGGCGGCATGAACGTCGTGTTCGTGTTCAAGGACGGCCGCATCGTGACCCCCGAGTCCGACAGTATCCTCGACGGGATCACGCGCGATTCCCTGCTGCAGCTCGCCGAGGACCGCGGCTACACGGTCGAGAGACGACCCATCTCGATCGACGAGTGGCGCGAAGGCGTCGCATCCGGCGACATCGTCGAGGTCTTCGCGTGCGGTACCGCCGCCGTCGTGACGCCGATCGGCGCGCTGGTCGGCGAGGGCTTCGACGAGCCGCAGCCGCTCGGCGAACTCGCGCTGTCGCTGCGCGAGGAGCTCACCGACATCCAGTACGGTCGCCGCGAGGACGCCCACGGCTGGCTTCTGCGTCTCGACGCCTGACTTCCGCGTCATCCCCGAGACCCCGCCGCGCCCCACGCGCACGGCGGGGTCTCGTCGTCCGTACGGCTGGCTAGGCTGGTCGTATGAAGATCGCCCGTTTCAGCCACGACGACGCCATCCTGTTCGGGATCGTCGACGACACCGACCTCGTCGTCCTCTCGGGCGACCCCCTCTTCGCCGGGTACGAGCCCACGGGCGACCGCGTGCCGATCGCGGATGCGGTGATCCTCGCCCCGGTGATCCCTCGCTCGAAGATCGTGTGCGTCGGCAAGAACTACCATGACCACGCGGCCGAGATGGGCGGAAAGGCTCCCGAGGAGCCGCTGCTCTTCCTCAAGCCGAACACGTCCGTGATCGGCCCGGGAGACGCCATCGTGCGCCCGGCGATCTCGGAGCAGACCGAGTACGAGGGCGAGCTCGCGGTGGTGATCGGCAAGGTCGCGAAGAACGTCGGCCAGGCCGATGCGCTCGACCATGTGCTGGGCTACACGATCGCGAACGACGTCACCGCCCGCGACCTGCAGCGCAAGGACGGCCAGTGGGCGCGTGCGAAGGGCTTCGACACGTTCTGCCCGCTCGGGCCGACCATCAGCACCGACTTCGACCCGGCCGAGGCGACGATCGAGACCCGCGTCAACGGCGAGGTGCGTCAGAAGGCGCCGCTGTCGGACATGATCCACTCCGTCGAGGCGATCATCGAGCACGCGTCGGCGGTGTTCACCCTGCTGCCCGGCGACGTCATCCTCACCGGCACGCCCGCCGGTGTCGGCGAGTTCGGCGCGGGGGACACCGTCGAGGTCGAGATCACCGGACTGGGGATCCTGCGCAACACCGTGCGCGACGCCGCACGCGCGTCATGACCGATGCCGCTCTGACCGTGGCCGAGCAGGCCGCGGTCCAGCGGCGTACGGTCCTCGTCCTGTCGATCGGGCAGGTGCTCGGGGGGATCGCGTTCGGTGCGACGGTCTCGCTCGGCGCGCTGCTCGCGGCCGACCTGTCCGGCGACGACGCGCTGTCGGGCCTCGCGACGGCATCCGTCACCCTGGGGGCTGCACTGTGCGCGATCCCGCTCGCCCGATTGGCGGCGCGGGTCGGGCGTCGTCGGGCGCTCACTCTCGGCAACATGTTCGCCCTCGTCGGCATCGCCGTGGTGATCCTGGCCGCATCGCTGCGGGTCTTCCCTCTGCTGCTCGTCGGCATCCTCATGATCGGCGCCGGCAATGCCGGCAACCTGCAGTCCCGCTTCGCCGCCACCGACCTCGCGGCCGCGCAGCACCGCGGGCGTGATCTCTCGATCGTCGTGTGGGCGACGACCATCGGCGGTGTGGCGGGCCCGCTTCTGCTCGGCCCCGGCGAGATCGTCGGCGAGGCGATCGGCATGCCGCCGCAGACCGGCTCGTACGCCTTCTCCTTCGTCGCTCAGTGCGCCGCGCTCGTGCTCTATCTCGTCGCGCTGCGTCCGGATCCGCTGCTGTCCGCGCAGCGACTCGCCACGGCGGCCGTCGCGGCGACCGGTGTGGCCGTCGCCGATCGCCCCGTGGTCGCTCGCTATGCGATCTTCGCCGTCGCGGGCTCGCACGTGGTGATGGCCTCGGTGATGGCGATGACGCCGGTGCACCTCGCCCACATGGCCCATGGTGCGCACGGCATGGCGCCCACGCCGGCCGATGTCTCGGCGCTGGTCGGGATCACCATCGCCCTGCACGTGGGCGGGATGTACGCGCTGTCGCCGCTGTTCGGCATACTCGCCGACCGGTGGGGGCGACTGCGTGTGGTGCTGCTCGGCCAGCTGCTGCTCGGCGGGGCTCTCGCCTTCGCGGTGCTCGTGAACGATCAGGAGTGGGGCGTGATGGTCGCGCTGATCCTCCTCGGACTCGGGTGGAGTGCGGCGACGGTCGCGGGAGCGGCGCTGCTCACCGAGTCGAGTGCGCCCGAGGTCCGCACACGACGGCAGGGGCGCAGCGACTCGCTGATGAGCCTGTCGGCAGCAGCAGGTGCCGTGCTCGCCGGAGTCGTGCTCTCGAACTTCCAGTACGCGGGACTGGGCATCGCCGCATCGGTGATCGTCCTGGCGATCGTCGTGCTCTCGCCGCTCGGACGCGCGAAACGGTGAAGGGCGCGGTGGGCGCGGACGCGACCGCGCCCACCGTCGCTCAGGTGTACCAGGTCGGCTCGGGTACCTCGTTCTTCAGCACGAACGTGCCGACCTCGCGCTTCTTGTACGCGATCGGATCGTGCAGGCTGTGCGTACGCAGGTTGCGCCAGAAGATGTCGAGGCCGACCGAACTCGCCGACGCCCGAGCACCCGTGAGCTCGTAGACCTTCGTGGCGACCGTCAGCCCGTCGTCGACGACCCGCAGCTTGCCCGCCGCGACACGCACGGCGATCTCACCGCGTCGGCGAGCGGTCAGCTCCTCCCGTGGGGCGTGCAGCACGGCGCTGATCTCGCCGCCGACGGCGTCCAGCAGTGCCTCGTCGGCCCAGAGCGTCGACGCCAGTTCGCCATAGCCTTCGAGCAGGTACCACTCGTCGGTCGCGTGCTGCTTGTCGTCTCCTCCGTACGGCCAGGGGCGCGTGCGGGTGCGCGTGTATGCGGAGGCCGTCTCGAGCGCTCCCTGCGCGATGCCGAGGTAGAAGTTCGCGAACACGAGCTGGATCGTCGGCACGTTGAGGGTGTTGTAGGTCAGCGGCCGGAACTGCCTGTCGACGAAGCCCGCCGCCTCAGCCCACGGCACGCGGACATCGCGGATCTGCACCGAGCCGGACTCGGTCAGGCGCTGGCCCAGGCTGTCCCAGTCGTCTGCGAACACGATGCCGTCCTGAGCGGTGGGGACGATGGCGAAGATATGCGTGTCGGTGCCCTCGAGGACTCCTTCGAGCACCGTGAGATCCGAGATCTGGCCACCTGTGGAGAACGACTTGCGCCCCGAGAAGACGAGGTCGTCTCCCTCCTCTCGGATCACGAGGTCGGAATCGCGCGGATTGACCGCCCCGCCGAAGACGAAGGCGTTCGAGGTGTACAGCTCTTCGACGGCCGCGATCTGCTCCTCCGTCCCCACGAGCCGTGCGGCCCATGCCCAGAGGTAGTGGTACCCCAGGACCTGTCCGATCGACCCGTCCCCGCGAGCGACCGTTCTGATCACCCGATAGGCCGTCTCCCACGTCTCGCCGGCGCCGCCGTGCGCTCGAGGGCCGAGCAGCGTGACCAGGCCGGAGTCCTTGAGCAGCTGCACCTCGGCGTGGGGCGTCCTGTTCGCGCGGTCCCTCTCGACGGCATCCACCGCGAGGATGTCGGCCACCTCCTGAGCGCGGCCGAGCCATTCGTCGGTTGTCTGCGGCCGTGCGCTCTCGCGCCAGCGGTCGCCGAGCCCTGTGGTCACTGCATCCGTGATCGTCACGTCTTTCCCCTTCCGGTTGGTCGATGCGGCAACGATAAGAGCACGATGCCGCTGTGCCGAGCGCTGTTACCCCGGGTGAGGGGGTGTGACGCCGGGTGAGCATCTGTGACCCGCCATGACGGGAGGCGGGCACTCGCGAACCCCCGGGGGACGGGCAGGTCTCGACGACTCGCGGCAACTAGAATCGGAGGGATATGGCTACCCCGCACCCCCTCACCACGACCGCCAGTGGCGCCGACGTCCGCGTCCGCTTCTGCCCCTCGCCGACCGGACTGCCGCATGTCGGCATGGTCCGCACGGCCCTGTTCAACTGGGCGTACGCGCGCCACACGGGCGGGAAGATGGTGTTCCGCATCGAAGACACCGACGCCGCGCGCGACAGCGAGGAGAGCTTCCGCCAGCTCGTCGACGCCCTGACCTGGCTCAAGATCGACTGGGACGAGGGCGTCGAGGTCGGTGGCCCGCACGCGCCGTACCGGCAGTCGGAGCGTCACGAGATCTACCGCGGCGTCATCGACAAACTGCTCGCGACCGGTGCCCTCTACGAGAGCTACTCGACCGCCGAGGAGATCGACGCCCGCAACGAGGCCAACGGTCGCGCGAAGCAGCTCGGCTACGACAACTTCGATCGCACCCTGACCGAGGAGCAGAGGGCCGCGTTCCGTGCGGAGGGTCGCCAGCCGGCCCTCCGACTGCAGGCGCCTGACGAGGACCTCACGTACGTCGACCTGATCCGCGGCGAGGTGACCTTCCCCGCGGGATCGTTCCCCGACTTCGTGGTGGTGCGCCCGAACGGCATCCCGCTCTACACCTTCGTCAATCCGGTCGACGATGCGCTGATGGGCATCACGCACGTGCTGCGCGGCGAGGACCTGATGCCGTCGACCGCGCGCCAGCTCGCGCTGTACGCCGCGCTGATCGAGGCGGGCGTCACGACGTTCGTCCCGCGCTTCGCGCACATGCCGCTGGTGCTGGGGGAGACGGGCAACAAGAAGCTCTCCAAGCGCGACCCGCAGGCCGACCTGTTCCTGCACCGCGACCGCGGGTTCATCCACGAGGGGCTGCTGAACTACCTCGCACTCCTCGGCTGGTCGATCAGCCATGACCGGGACGTCTTCTCGCTCGAGGAGTTCACCACCGCCTTCGACATCGTCGACGTCAACCCGAACCCGGCCCGCTTCGACCAGAAGAAGGCCGAGTCGATCAACGGCGACCACATCAGGGCGCTCGACGGCAAGGACTTCGCCGAGCGGACCATCCCGTACCTCGCCGCCGCCGGACTCTTCGACGAGCCGACGCACGAGCAGCTGGTGCTGGCATTCCGCGTCGCGCCGCTGGTGCAGGAACGTGTGCAGCTGCTGGGGGAGGTGCCCGGTATGGTCGGGTTCCTGTTCACCGACGAGGTGTCGTACGACGCGGATGCGCTGAAGGGCCTGCCGGCGAACGCCGCCGAGGTGCTCGAGGCGTGCGCCACGGCACTCGAGCCGGTCGACGAGTTCACCCCGGACAGGATCCAGGAGGCTCTCGCCGAGGCTCTGGTCGAGAAGCTCGAGCTCAAGCCGCGCATCGCCTACGGACCCCCGCGCGTCGCGATCACGGGTCGTAGGGTCTCGCCGCCGTTGTTCGAGTCGATGGAGCTGCTGGGCAAGGACGAGTCGCTGCGGCGCCTGCGGGCGCTGTCCGCGTTCCTCGCCCGCTGAGTCGCAGAGCGGATGGCCGAGAGGGCGGGTGCCGACGGGCGCCCGCCCTCTCGCCGTCTTCGCGACGGACTGACAGCGCGGGAGACGGATCGGAGGGCGACGCGCCCGGCCCGGTCGGTGCGTTTTGGCATTAGGGCCGTGGCTCGGGTAGGCTTGACTCTCGGTGCGAGGCTCCGGTTTCGCCCTTGGGGTATGGTGTAATTGGCAACACGGCGGTTTCTGGTTCCGTTGTTCTTGGTTCGAGTCCAGGTACCCCAGCAAGACGAAAACCCCCGCTCAGGCGGGGGTTTCGTCGTTTCTGCGCCCGGCTTCTATTCGCACTCTCCGAGGAAGCCGAGGTAGCAGACGGCCTCGTGCGTCTCGGCGGGCCGGTAGTCGTCGTTGGACACCTGCCTCGTGTCGATCTCGGGCGTGCGGCTCAGTGTGCCGTAGGTGCCCAGGGTGGCCACGTAGTAGCCGTCGCCGTCCTGCGCCCTCATCTCGTCGATCGCGCCGCTGTACTCGGTGCAGAGGGCGGTCGCGGCTTCCGTGAGCTCCACGCCGACACAGGAGGCGGTGTAGGTGGCGGCCATGAGGTCCGTGCAGTCGGTCCAGTCCTGATTGACGGTGCAGGGGTTCGTCGAATCCATCGCCACGTCGTAGCGACCGGTCTCGAACTCCTCGCTGTGGAAGGTCTCGGGCTGCTCCGGCACGTCGGTCTTGGTCCAATGCCGTGCCGTCGTGAACGCGAAGACCACCACGATCGCCGCGATGAGGAACAGGGCGCCGAGGACCGAGAGGGTGACCCACAGGCCCACCCGCTTCTTCTTCACGGGCTGACCGTCGGGACCGGGCAGATGACCCGGGTATCCGGGAGCCGCCCCGTACGCGGGGTCGTACCCGGGGTACGGCTGCGTCGCCGCATAGGCCTGACCGGCGGGTGCCGCGAACACCTGATCCGCCGGCGCTGCGGGGACGGTGTCGTGGATCGGGATCGTCGGCTGCGAATCCGCGGCAGGGGCGCTCTCGGATCCGGGCGGGGCGTACGGCGCGGACACGGCGTACGCGGGAGGCGGCGGGGGAGCGGCAGCCGGGGACGGCTGGATCGACAGCCAGTACGCGTACCAGCTCTGCGTGGATGCGGGGTCGCCGGCGACCTGCTGCGCCTCGAGGTCGGTGAGCGGAAGTCCGAGCGTCGCCCTCAGATCGGGTCTGACCAGGGCAGCGTGGAAGTCCTCGAGCGACATCGTCATAGTCAGAGGATGGCAGACCTGCGCCGCCGTCGACAATCCGGCGATCGCGCCTAGCAGGTCGGATGCGGTCGGCGCCACACCCTTCCCGAGGTGCGCCGGGGGCGGGCATCGTAATGACGGTATTCCGCAGGACGGCGCCGCAGCGGCGGTGCAGGCAGGAGCAGACCATGGCACTCACCCGAGTCGTGCCCGGGCAGACCCCCGGCATCCGTCGCGTGCGATCGGGGTCGGGGTTCCGCTATCTCGACGCCGCGGGTCAGCGGGTCGTCGAGGCCGACCGCGAGCGCATCGACGATCTCGTCATCCCGCCGCGGTGGCACGACGTGTGGATCGCGGCCGATCCGCTCGCGCACATCCAGGCCGTCGGCACCGACGATGCGGGCCGACGTCAGTACCTCTACCACCCGCTGTGGCGCACCGGTCGCGATCAGCGCAAGTTCGCCCGCGCGCTCAAGCTCGCCGCGGCGCTGCCCGCGGCGCGGGCGAAGGTCACGCGTGCCATCGGCGAGCCCGGCCTGTCGAAGGAGCGCGCCCTCGCCGTGGCTTTCCGCCTGCTCGACGACGGTGCGCTGCGCATCGGCTCGGAGCGATACCTCGTCAAGCACGGCAGCAGGGGGCTCAGCACGCTGCGGCGCCGTGACGTGCGCATCGAGGGGAGCACGGTCTCGCTCGAGTTCCCGGCCAAGAGCAGGCAGCTCGCCTCGATCGAGATCACCGACGGTCCGCTCGCAGAGGCCCTGTCGGAATTCGCCGTGGGCTCGCCCCGGGAGACGCTTCTGGCGTATCGCAAGGGGCGGCGTCGAGTCCGACTGACATCGGGGGAGATCAACGCCTACCTGCGCACGGTCGCCGGGTCCGCGTTCACGGCGAAGGACTTCCGCACCCTCCACGGCACGATCCTCGCCGCGGACGCCCTCGCCCGGATCGGACGTCTCGAGACCAAGAACGAGCGGCGGCGAGCCGAGCGCCTGGCCGTGCAGGCCACGGCCTCGGCGCTCGGCAACACCATCGCGGTCGCCAGGGGGAGCTACATCGACCCGAAGGTGTTCCGGCTGTACGCCCGAGGGCGGCTGCTCGACCTCTCCGTGTCGCCCGAGACCGCCATCCGCAAGCTGCTCGCGCGGTGACGCCGTCTGCGGCGTCCGGTCGCTCCGGTCAGTTCGCGCGCGGGTACGTGTAGAAGCCTTCGCCCGTCGAGACGCCGAGCTTGCCCTTGTCGATGTACTGCTCCTTGAGCAGCTGCGCGAAGCGCTGCTGCTTCTCGCCGCCCATCCGGGAGATGTTGTAGGCCGTGGTGAGACCGACGATGTCGTAGATCTCGAACGGGCCGGCCGGCGCTCCGGTGCCGATCCGCCAGGTCGCGTCGATCGCCTCGGGGTCGGCGATGCCATCGACGAGGAGTCCGGCCCCGGCTTCGAGGAACGGCACGAGCATGGAGTTCAGGAGATAGCCCGCCTTCTCCTTCTTGATCGGGATCGGGACCATGCCGATCTCCGCCGCGAACGCGACGACCGCGTCGTAGACCGACGGGTCGGTCTCGGGAGTTCCCATCACCTCGGCGGTGTTGTGCGACCAGATCTCGTTGGCGAAGTGCAGGGCGAGGAACCGATCGGGGCGCCCCGTCGACGCGGCGAGTGCGCTGGGGAGCAGAGTCGAGGAGTTGGTCGCGAAGATGGTCGTCTCCGGCGCAGCGTCCGCGAGCGTGCGATAGATGTTCTGCTTCAGCTCCAGGTTCTCGGGGACCGCCTCGATGACGAGGTCGGCGGTGGCAGCGGCATCCGTCAGGTCGGAGGTGAGGCGGATGCGGGCGATGGCCGCCGCCGCTCGGCCGCCTGCGGCATTCTCCACACCGTCTGCGACGTATCGTGCGGCGAGTGCGTCGAACCGCTCGGCCGCGCGGTCGAGCGCGGCCTGATCGATGTCGTACGCCACGACGTCGAAGCCGTGGAAGGCGGTCTGGAACGCGATCTGCGATCCGAGGACGCCGGTGCCGAGAACGGTGATGTTCTTCATTTCTCTTCCTTCTGTGGGGGCCTTGTGGGCCGTGGTCACGATGTGGTGTCGTCGCGGTCGAAGCGCTGGAGGTCGTGCGCGAAGCGCGAGACCTCGGCATCCGACCACCGAGCGAGATGGGTGTCGATCACGTCCTGCAGCGTGTCGAGCGTCCGTCGGAAGGCGTCTTCGCCGTCTGGTGTGAGTTCGAGGGGGCGACCGCGCCCCGCGGTTCCCGGCGCCTCGCGGACGAGCCCGAGTGTGATGAGGGAGGAGAGCTGCCGCGACACCGTCGAGCGGTTGAGTCGGAACATCTGCGCGATGTCGATGGACCGGATCCCCGGGGTGTCGGCGATCGCCATCACGATCGACTGATCGGTGATCGAGAGTCGGGTCTCCCCGGATCGGGCGTCCACCAGTCCTCGGCGGGTGATGGCGAGGAGGGATCGCAGCACCGCCGCACTGTCCGCTCCTCGCGCATCCGCGTCGTGCTCTTGTTGCATAGTGCAACTGTAAACCTTCATGTTGCGCAATGCAACGCAGAGCGTCGCAGGACTGCGACAGCCTTGCGACACCCTGGCGACCACCTGCCGCGATCCGCTTCCTACGCTGACGGCATGACCACTCCGTACCCGCCGCACCCGCCGCACCCGCTCTCGCCCGCACCGCCGTCGCGCACGAACGGTCTCGCCATCGCGACCCTCGTGCTGGGGATCTGCGGTTTCGCCATCGTCCCGATCATCCTCGGTCACATCGCTCTGGCGCAGATCCGCGCGCGACATGAGGGCGGCGGCGGCATGGCGATCGCGGGCCTGGTGCTGGGGTATCTGACGCTCGCCGGGTACGCGGTGCTCGTCGTGGTGCTGGTCGCATCCGTGACGGGGGGAATCGTCTGGGGAGCCAGATGAAAGGATGGGGGGTATGGACACAGCCAACCTCACGCGAGAGGAGACTGCCGCGCGATCCGCTGCGGTCTCTGTCCGCAGCATCCGCGTCGAACTCGATCTGACCGGAGCGCCCGAGCGGGCCCGCAGCGGATTCCCGACGGCGACGACGCTGGAGTTCGCCTCGACGGTCGAGACGACGTGGCTCGATTTCATCGGCGAGAGCGTGACGCGCCTCGTCGTCAACGGCGCAGAGCAGGAGATCGTCTACGACGGCGCCCGCATCGCGCTGCGCGGCCTCGCGAGCGTCAACACCGTCCGGGTCGAGGCCGTCGGCGCGTACAGCCGCTCCGGTGAGGGGCTGCACCGCTTCCACGACCCGGTCGACGACCGGACGTATCTGTACACGCAGTACGAACCCGCCGACTCCCGGCGGGTGATGGCCTGCTTCGAGCAGCCCGACATCAAGGCGCCCTACACGTTCGTGGTCGACGCGCCGTCGGGCTGGGAGGTGCTGTCGAATCAGACCGCCGCGGTCGTGGACGTCGGCGTCGGCGTGCAGCGCGTCGAGTTCGCCCCGACGCTCCCCATCTCCAGCTACATCACCGCGGTCGCGGCCGGCCCCTATCTCCGCGTCGACGGCGAGTGGCGGCGCGGCGAGCAGCACATCCCGCTCGGGCTGTTCGTCCGTCGGTCCCTGTCGCCGTACCTCGAATCCGATGAGATCCTCGAGGTCACCCGCCAGGGGCTCGACTTCTTCGACGAGTCGTTCGCCTACCCGTACCCGTGGGGCAAGTACGACCAGATCTTCGTTCCCGAGTACAACCTCGGAGCCATGGAGAATCCGGGTCTCGTGACCTTCACCGAGGCGTACCTCTCGCGAGGGGCCGCGACCCAGGCCCAGCGCGCGGCGCGGGCGAACACGATCCTGCACGAGATGGCACACATGTGGTTCGGCGACCTCGTGACGATGAAGTGGTGGGACGATCTCTGGCTGAAGGAGTCCTTCGCCGACTACATGGGATCGCACGCCTCGGCCGTCGCGACCCGCTTCCACGACGCATGGGTGAAGTTCGCCGCGAACCGCAAGGCGTGGGCCTATCAGCAGGACCAGCTCCCCACCACGCATCCGATCGTCGCGGACATCACCGATCTCGAGGCGGCGAAACTCAACTTCGATGGCATCACGTACGCGAAGGGTGCGGCCGTGCTCAAGCAGCTCGTCGCGTTCGTCGGCGATGAGGCGTTCTTCGAGGGAGCGCGTCGCTACTTCGCCGCCAACGCGTTCGGCAACACGACGCTCGAGGACTTCCTCGTCGAACTCAGCGCGGTATCCGGTCGGGACATGTCGGAGTGGTCGCGAGCCTGGTTGCAGACGACCGGCGTGTCGACACTGTGGATCGAGCGGGATGCCGACGGGGCGACGGTGCTCGTGCAGAGCGATGCGCGACCGCACCGCCTGCGCGTGGGGTTCTACGAGCACGTGGACGGCCGGGTCGTCCGCCGCGAGCAGATCGCGCTGGACATCCACGACGAGCGCACTCGGGTCGAATTCCCTGACGCCGATCTCGTGCTGCTCAACGACGACGACCTGACCTACGCCAAGGTGCGCCTCGACGAGGCGTCACTGGTGACCGTCCACGACCTGCTGTCCGATGTCGAGGATCCGCTCGCGCGCGCGGTCATCTGGTCGTCGCTGTGGAACGCGACACGGGACGGCGAGCTGGCGGCGACCCGCTACACCTCGATCGTGCGAGCGCACGCGCCCGGGGAGACGAACATCGGCCTCCTGGGCGGTGTGCTCGCGAATGCGCTGTTCGCCGTCAGACACTACGTCACGGACGAGGACAGGCAGCACGAGCAGAGGCAGTGGGTGGAGGCCGCTTGGAGCGCGCTGCACGCGGCGGATGCGGGCAGCGACGCGCAGCTCTCCTGGGCGCGTGCGGTGGCGGCCGCATCGGCGTTCGATGACGTGCGTGTCGATGATCTCCGCGCGATGCTCGACGGCCAGGTGCCCGAGGGGCTCGTCGTCGACCCGGACCTGCGGTGGCAGCTGCTGACGGCGCTCGCGACGACGGGGCACGCGGGATCGAGCGAGATCGAGCACGAGCTGCAGCGTGACGACACCGGAAGCGGCCGCACCGCCGCGCGTCGGGCCCTCGCCGCGCGACCAGATGCGACTGTGCGAGCCGCCGCCTGGCACGCCGCTTGGACGGACGAGGGCCTCAGCAACGATCACCTCGATGCCGAGATCGCCGGGTTCCGTGCCGGTGGCCGCCGAGATCTCGTCGAGGGCTTCGACGAGGAGTACTTCGACCGCATCCTGCACGCGTGGCGTTCGCGGAGCATCGAGCTGGCGCGACGCCTGGTCGCGGGGCTCTTCCCCGCGATGCCGACGCTGCAGCGCGTCGACGCGTGGCTCGACGAGCACCACGACGCCCCGGCCGCCCTTCGCCGGATCGTCATCGAGCAACGTGATCATCTCGCCCGGGACATCCGTGTGCGAGCGGCGCAGGCTCAGTCCGCCTCGAGCTCTGCGACGGTGCTCTGACCCACGGCGAGATGGTCCGGTCGATCGTCGCTCTGCGTCAGGAGGACGAGGGCGATGTACGCGGCCCAGGCTCGCGCGCGCACCCAGGTCGCGTCGTCGTAGCGAGAGCCGGTCGAGGCTCGGAACTCGGCGCGGCCTGGCGCGTCGAAGAGCATCCATGCCGACGCGAGGTCGTAGGCGGGGTCTCCCGATGTGACGTCGCCGAAGTCGATGAGCGCTGCGAGCGACCCGTCGCGAACCAGGAGGTTGCCGGGGTGCAGATCGCCGTACACCCAGACCTGCTCGACGCTCGGCGGCGCCCCGAGGCCATCGGCCCACGCCTGTCGCAGCGCCGAGCGGGTCGGGAGCGCGTCGAGCCGAGGGCGCATCGCGCTCTCCCGTGTGCTCAGGGCGCGACCGCGCACGGGATTACGCGGCGCATCGGCGGGTGCCGGTGCATGGAGGGCGAGAAGTGCTGCGGCGAGCCGCGGTGCCCAGCGGGAATTCACGGTTCGTGATGACCGCAGCGCGGTCATGCCATCGATCCAGGGGATGATCGACCACGGTCGGGGGAACGCCTCGGTCGGCTCGCCGGCGAGCACCGGGATCGGAGTGCGGATGCCGAGCGCCGCCAACACCGGCCCGATCTCTGCCAGTGCACGGTGCTCGTTGGCGATGAGAGGCACCGCGAGGGCACGTCTCGGCAGGCGCACGAGCAGCTCGGCGCCGAGCCGCCACATCGCGTTGTCCCAGCCCCCGGCGAAGAGCCGGAGGGGGAGTTCGGACAGGCGCGGCGCCGCCGTGCGGAGCAGCGCCCGCACGGCGACCTCGTCGACCGGATACTCTGCGGCGGGGGAGTCCGCCATGCTCAGATGTCGAGCGACTCGCCCGGTTCGAGGACCGAGAACTCTCCGCCGCCCTGTTCAGTGGCCCACTGCAGGCGCTGGCGGTGCATGGCCTTTCCCGCGACCGACAGCGTCATGTCGTGCGTCCCGAATGCGCGACGGGGCGCGACCGCGAGCACGTAGTCCATCGCCTCGCCGACCTTCAGCCAGGGGGCGCCGAGCGGGGCGGCGAGCGTGCCGACCTCGACCCCCTCGGGTACCGCATAGGAGTCGCCGGGGTAGTAGAACGTGTCGTTGACCAGCACGCCCACGTTGTCGACCGTGGGGAGCGAGGAATGGATCACCTCGTGGGTGCCGCCGAAGAACCGCAGGGTGAACGCACCGACCTCCACCGTCTCGCCGGGCGCGACCACGGAGATCTCGTAGCCCTCGGCGGCGGCCGCAACCCCGGCGGGCGCATAGATCGGCGTGCCGGGGGCTGCCCGGAGGATGCGGTCGAGGTGTTCGGGGGTCCAATGATCGGGATGCTCGTGCGTGATGACGAGGGCGACCAGCCCGCCGAGGTCGTTCAGTGGGGCGGTGAACGAGCCCGGATCGATGAGGAGGATGTCGTCGCCCTGCTGGATGCGGAGAGCGGCATGTTCGAATTTGGTGACGCGCATGAGACGAGTCAACTCCTTCGCGACGGCGCTGGCAAACCCCTTGCGCGTGCGCCACGCCCGGGATTCGGATGGAGTTCGGCTCGATTTGGCGGCGCGAGAATCGTCATGGCATACTTGAACAGTTGTCGCGGCACGGAAACGTTCCGCCAGACGGCCCCATCGTATAGCGGCCTAGTACGCTGCCCTCTCACGGCGGTAACGCGGGTTCGAATCCCGCTGGGGTCACACAACACACGAAAGCCCTCGGTTCACCGAGGGCTTTCGTCGTCTCCGGGTGTCTCCCTCCGTTCTCCGGGCGGGGCCCGACCCGGTTCTGTCGGTCAGCGCACGGCTGAGCGGGTCGTCGACATCAGTCGCAGCGCAGCCGCTGTCCCGATCAGCGCCGCCGCCGCGAGCGGGAAGTCGAGTCCGTACGCGGTGATCCCGACGACCGGAGTGACGAAGAGCAGCACGGCGGCGACGGTCGCACCGGCGCTCGGGTGACGGGCGACTCCGGCCGGCGGGGTCTTCTCGAACCGCACCAGCCACAGCGAGAGCGCCCACACGGCTCCGAGGACGACGAGCAGGAACAGCGGTCGCGTCCACCACCAGGCCGGACTCCCCGGCGCGGGAAGGGGGAGCGGCAACAGGAGCTGGATGCCGATGAGGATCATGATCACCGGCAGGTGCCACAGGTAGATCGTCATGAGGCGGGAGCCGATGAGGAACACCGCGCCCTGGGCCGCCCTGGTCCGCATGAGCGCGGTGAGAGGACGACGCAGAAGCGTCAGAGCGGATGCCTGGACGACGGCGAGCATCACCATCGCCGTGGTCGGCGGCCACTGGTTGCCGAGCATGTTCCAGGAGTAGCCGCCGAGCGACACCAGGCCCCAGAGCGCGGCGTATCCGGCGGCGATGAGCAGCATCAGCTGCCAGCCCCGCCTCGCGGCGAACCACCCGTCGAACAGGAAGAACCCGAGCTGCTGGGCGAACAGCCACACGAACACGATGTTGGGGATGCCGAACAGCTCCTGACCGAGGCCGTAGCCGGTGCCCGCGATCGGCTGGATCGCGAGCATCCCGCCCACGACCGTGAAGCGGAGCGTGTCGATGACCACGGCGCCCGCGAGAAGCACGATCAGCACGTGCATGCCGTGGCGTTCGTGCAGGCCCATCATCGTCGGGGCCAGGGCCTGGACGATCATGTACGCCGCGAGGAACCAGAGCGGCGATCCGATGCCGATGGCGACCACGTCGACGAGGGCGGGGTCGAGCCC
>NZ_JBEOUR010000039.1:0-34379 GCF_040302605.1 Microbacterium sp. NPDC097977 | reverse complement strand
TTCGGCGCCCACACCTTCCGCCGCACGGCCTTCGCCGGCGACTACACCGGCCTCGAGATCCAGCGCACCCTCGTGGCCAAGGCCGAGCAGCTCGAGGTCCCCATCCTCGACCACGTCTACATCACCCGCCTGCTCGTACGCGACAACGTCGTGTTCGGCGCCTACGGCTTCGATCAGTCCGACGGCACGCGCTACCTCATCCACGCGGATGCCGTGATCCTCGCCGCGGGCGGCCACAACCGCATCTGGCGTCGCACCTCGTCGCGACGCGATGAGAACACCGGCGACTCATTCCGCCTGGCGGTCGAGGCAGGGGCGAGGTTGCGCGACCCCGAGCTCGTGCAGTTCCACCCCTCGGGCATCATCGAGCCCGAGAACGCGGCGGGCACCCTCATCTCCGAGGCGGCCCGAGGCGAGGGCGGCATTCTGCGCAATGCGCTCGGCGAGCGGTTCATGTCGAAGTACGACCCCGAGCGCATGGAGCTCTCGACCCGCGACAGGGTCGCGCTCGCCGCGTACACCGAGATCGCCGAGGGGCGCGGCACCGAGAACGGCGGCGTCTGGCTCGACGTCTCGCACCTGCCGCGCGAGACGATCATGACCCGGCTGCCCCGGGTCTACCAGACGATGATGGAGTTGCAGATGCTCGACATCACCACCGAGCCGATCGAGATCGCCCCCACGGCGCACTATTCGATGGGCGGCGTGTGGGTGCGTCCGGAGGATCATCAGACCGACGTCGACGGGCTCTACGCGATCGGCGAGGCGTCGAGCGGGCTGCACGGCGCCAACCGCCTCGGCGGCAACTCGCTCATCGAGCTGCTCGTCTACGGCCGCATCGTCGGGCAGGCCGCGATGGCCCATGCGGCCGGCCTCGACGCGCAGCGTCGATCGCCGGAGGCCGTGATGAGGGCTCGCGCCGAGATCGACGACCTGCTCGCCGCGGACGGCCGCGAGAACGTGCGGGCGCTGCAGCGCGCGATCCGCAACACGATGACCCAGCATGCGGGGGTCGTCCGCTCGGACGAGGGACTGCGTGCGGGTCTCGCCGACCTCGACATGATCGAGGGACGGATGGAGGACATCGGCATCCACCCCGACATCGCAGGCTTCCAGGATCTCGCGCACGCCTTCGACCTCAAGGCGTCGGCGCTCGCCGCCCGCGCCACGATCGAGGCGGCACTCGAGCGTCGCGAGACGCGCGGATGCCACAACCGCAGCGACTACCCCGACACCGACCCCACGCTGCAGGTCAACCTCGTCTGGTCGCCCACCGGCGGAGTCACGCACGAGCCGATCCCCGAGATCCCGGCGGAGATCGCCGAACTCATGCGGGAGGTCGACACCGAGGGCAAACTCGTCGAGTAACCCGCATCCGAACTCGCTCCCGTCGCAGGGTGCATCGCGACGGGAGCGGCCGGGTGGCGGAGCGAGGTAGGAGTCGCTCAGTCGCCCTCGTCGGTCTCCGGACCGTCGATGACCCCGATCCCGACCGCTTCATGGTCGGGCTCGGGGTCGTTGCGCGTCGGCGCCTTCGGCTCCTCGCCGGGGTCCTTCTCGGTGCTCGGCTCTTCGAGCTCGGCGTCGTCGGGAACCTCCGCGGGGTCGGCGTCCTCGGGCGACTCCGCCTCGTCGGGAGTGTCGGCGGTGTCGGTGCTGTCGACGGCTTCGGTGCTCTGGCTCGTCTCCACGAATTCGCCCGCTTCGCCCGACGACGGTGTCGGGGTCGGTGCCTGCGCCTCCGGGGCGAGGTTCGCGGCCGGGTCCTGGTCGGGTGTGCTGTTCGTCATGATCATCCCTTTCGCATCGAGTGCCCGATCAGCTTCGCCTCTCGGTCGCGCCGGGAGAAGGGGCTTGACGCACGATCAGAAGTGCATCTGCGTGAGGGTGCCGTACTTGATCAGGAGCTCCTCGATCGTGGAACCGTCGACGTACTCGAATCGGACGGTCGTGCCGCCGCCGGCCAGCACGATGTCGGGGCCGTTCGAGAACAGCAGCGTCGACCAGGGCGAGGTCCATACGGTCGCGCTCGCGGCATCCCGCGCGGTGACGCCCGCGGCATCCATCTCGATCGCGACGACCTTGTCCGACCCCTTCACCGGGAAGACGACCGGGAACTCGCTGCCCTCCCACTCGCGGAAGTACGCGGTCAGCCCGATCTTCGCCTGGGGGAAGCCGGCCCGCAGGCTGCGGCCGACGCGCGACACGTGCACCTCGCGCTGCACCGGGCCGTTCTCATCGGTGACCGTGATCGTCAGACTGCCGCCGATCGGGTACGTCTGACGGAAGAGCTCCTCCTGACGACTGTCATCGGGGGCGAGGTCGCTGCTCTCGATGAACGGCTGCTCGCCGATCCACCCGGTGCGTACGGTCCAGGTGCGGCTGGTCGCGCGCTTCTTGCGCCTCGAGCTGAGCACCCCGAAGACGACGATCAGCAACAGGACCAGCGCGCCCGCGCCGAGGAACAGCAGGATTCCGGTGTCATCGCTCACGGGATCAGGGTAGCGGGGCAGATCAGGTTAATGACGGTGAACCGAATCGGCGAATGCGGCGTAGCCTGGAGGGGTGACAGCGTACGTCTCGGCATTCGACCTCTTCTCCATCGGCGTGGGGCCGTCGAGCTCCCACACGGTGGGGCCCATGCGAGCCGCGCTCGACTTCGCGCACCGGCTGCGCGCCGCGGGATCACTCGATCGTGTCGCCCGAGTCGGCTGCACGCTCTTCGGCTCGCTCGGCGCGACCGGGATCGGGCACGGAACCCCGGATGCCGTGGTCGCGGGCCTGCGCGGCCTCTCACCCGAGACCTGCGACCCCGCCGAGGTCCGCTCGGCGTGGACCGATTTTCCGGCGGGAGGGATGCTCGCGATCGACGGCGACCATGAGGTGCCCTTCGCGAAGGACGACATCGTGTTCGCCCCGCGCACGAGACTCCCCGGGCATCCGAATGCGATGACGATGACGGCATGGTCGGCCGACGGCGCCGTCGTGGCGGAGGAGACGTACTACTCCGTCGGCGGCGGATTCATCCGCCGTGACGGCGAAGAGGCGAAGCTCGCTCCCGCACCACTGCCGTACTCCTATCCGGATGCCGCGTCGCTGCTCGCGCTCTGCGACGAGCACGGGCTGTCGATCGCCGAGGTCGCGCGTCTCAACGAGACCGCTGAGCGCAGCGAAGAGGACGTCGCCGCCGGGCTCGACGCGATCTGGGACGCGATGGCCGCCTGCGTCGATGCCGGTCTGCACTCCGAGGGGGTGCTTCCCGGCATCCTCAAGGTCAAGCGGCGTGCGGGCGTGATCCGCGCCCAGCTCGAAGAGGCCGAGTCCGACGGGCACCGCGAGTTGCCGGGGGAGTGGCTCGGAGCGTTCGCGCTCGCCGTCAACGAGGAGAACGCGGCGGGCGGGCGCGTCGTCACGGCACCGACGAACGGCGCCGCCGGCATCCTTCCGGCCGTGGCGATGTACTGGTGGCGGTTCCTCGCCGATTCGGGGCTCGGGGCGGGCAACGCCGTCACCCCGTACGGAGAGCTGGTGGGCAGCGCACTGCTCGGCTTCGACGGCTCGCGTGCGATCGATGCTCCCGTTGTCGACGGCGCCGAGGGCGACGCGAGCGTCGCCGAGGCGAACCGTCGCCGCGGCATCCGTCGGTTCCTGCTCACCGCCACCGCGCTGGGGTCGCTGTTCAAGGCCAACGCGTCGATCTCGGGGGCCGAGGGCGGATGCCAGGCGGAGGTCGGATCGGCCTGCGCGATGGCTGCGGGTGGCCTCACCGCCGTGATGGGCGGAACGAACAGGCAGATCGAGAACGCCGCGGAGATCGCCATGGAACACCACCTAGGACTCACCTGCGACCCGATCGGCGGGCTCGTGCAGATCCCGTGCATCGAGCGGAACGCGATCGCCGCGTCGACCGCCGTCACCGCCGCTCGCCTCGCGCTCCGGGGCGACGGCAGCCACTACGTCTCGCTGGATGCGGTGGTCGAGACCATGCGCCAGACGGGCATCGACATGTCGACGAAGTACAAGGAGACCAGCGAGGGCGGACTCGCGGTCAACGTCATCGAGTGCTGAGCGGTCTCGCGCCGACCGACGTCTGAACCTGCCGATGTCGGCGGTCGCGCGTAGCCTCGGGGCATGGAGTCGATCTGGATGCCGGGCAGTCGTCGTCGACGTGAGCAGCCCGTCGTCTCCGTCCGCGCGAATGACGACGCGCCGGAGCCGGGAGAGGTCTGGCCCACGAGCATCCCTGCGGTCGCCCAGGTGCTCCGCGAGGGACTCGACCTCTCGCCGGGGGTGACTTTTCTCGTCGGCGAGAACGGCAGCGGAAAGTCCACCATCGTCGAGGGCGTCGCGATCGCCTACGGGGTGTCCCCCGAGGGCGGATCGCGCAACGCCACACACAGCACCCGCCCGACCGAGTCGCCCCTGTCGGAGTGGCTGCGGATCCAGCGCGGCGTCGGTGCGAACCGCTGGGGCTTCTTCCTCCGTGCCGAGACGATGCACTCGTTCTACACATACCTCGAAGAGAACCCGTCGACGAGCGGTCCGGATGTGCCCTTCCACGAGATGAGTCACGGCGAGTCCTTCCTCGCGGTGCTGCAGAGCCGTTTCGACGAACCCGGTTTCTACTGCCTCGACGAGCCCGAGGCCGCGCTCTCGTTCCAGTCGACGCTCGCGCTCATCGCGGTGCTGCAGAGGATCGTCGACGAGGGCGGGCAGGTGCTGTGCGCCACACACTCGCCGGTGCTCGCCGCGCTTCCCGGTGCGCGCATCCTCGAGGTCGGCGACTGGGGCATCCGGCCCGCGGAATGGAGCGATCTCGAGCTGGTCGGCCACTGGCGCTCGTTCCTGCAGGACCCGCCCCGGTACCTGCGGCATCTGCTGGACTGAGGGCGTGGGAGAGGGCGTGGGCGGTACGGCGGCGACAGTCGCCGTTCAGCCGGCGGCGCGTTTCTTGGTGTGCCTGGTCGGGGCGGCGGCCCAGGGATCCTCGGGCCACGGATGCTTGGGGTAGCGTCCGCGCATCTCCGCGCGCACCTGTGAATACGGACCCGACCAGAACGAGGCGAGATCGTCGGTGACCGCGAGCGGGTGTCCGGCGGGGGAGAGCAGGTGGAACAGCACGGGGGTCCGTCCGTCGACCAGCCTCGGGGTCTGCGCCCAGCCGAAGCACTCCTGCAGCTTCACCGCCACCACGGGCCGTGCCGTCGGATCCCCGAGCTCCGGGTAGTCGATGCGGATGCGCGAGCCGCTGGGCACCTCGAGCCGCTCGGGGGCGAGGTCGTCGAGGCGGGATGCCTCGGGCCAGGGCAGCAGGCGGCGGAGCGCGGACGTCAGATCGAGCCGCGCGACCGCAGTCCCGGTGGCCAGCGCATCGAGCTCGGGCGCCATCCAGGTGTCGAGGGCGTCGAGCAGCCCGGCATCCGACACATCGGGCCAGGGAAGGCCGAGCTCGCGGTGCAGCAGACCCAGCCGACGCCGCAGCGCATCGGCGCCACCGGTCCAGGCGAACAGGCCGAGACCGTCTCGACGGAGCGCTCGACGCACGGCATCCCGCCCCTCCTCCGCCGACGCGCGCACCGGAGCGGAGGAGCGAAGGATCGCGCCGACGCGGCGTTCCCGTCGTGCCTGAACGCGCCCACCGGTGAACTCCGCCTCGACCCGGTCGGTCATCAGATGGCCGGCGGCCTGCTCGAGCTGGCTCTCCGGCAGCGCCGCCGCAGAGCGGATGACGGCGCCCGATCCCGCCGCCGCCCGACCCGCCGCGCGTGCCACATCGGCGACCGCGAGCCACTCCACCGCAGCGAGCGGGCCCTGCACCCCGGCACGGGTGCCCGATGCCAGCAGGAACGTCGCGCCGTCGGCGGTGCGATCGACGCGCTGCGCGATCCGGTCGGGAAAGGCGAGGGCGATCACGAGGCCGACGCCGTCGAGGTCCGACCGGACTCCCGGTGCGGGATGGGCGAGGCGCTCGAGTCGATCCGCGTCGGTGCGCCAGCGCCGGGCATCCGGCGTCCGTCCGCCGCGCAGGGTGACGAGCGCCTGCGCGGCGTCGGCCTGGGCGACCCGCACAACACCACCCAGCAGCGCGACGACCTCGGCGGTCAGTCGGGCGCCGACGATCGGGCTGCCGTCACGCAGGGCGCGGGCGAGTCGCGGATCGGCGGGGATGCGCGCCAGCGCACGGCCGTCGGCAGTGGCGTGGCCCTGGTCGTCGATCGCTCCGAGTCCGCGCAGCACGGCGAGCGCATCGGCGAGTGAGGCAGGGGGCAGCGGCTCGATCATCCGCAGTCCCGCGCCACCGGGCGCACCCCAGCACGCGAGCAGCAGTGCGGCGTCGGCGAGGTCGGACACGGCGATCTCCGCGACCGGGCGGGCAGGTGCCGCTGCGTAGGTGCGCTCGTCGACGCAGCGGATGACCGTGCCGGGGCCCTGTCGCGTCGCACGGCCCGCTCGCTGCACGCAGGACGACCTCGATGCCGCGGTCGTGACGAGGCCCGTCATCCCCCGGGCGGCGTCGCGCTGCGGATGCCGAGACAGACAGCTGTCCACGACCAGGCGCACCCCCGGCACCGTGAGCGAGGATTCGGCGAGAGAGGTGGTGACGATGATGCGCGGCGCCTCATCCGCGCGGCGGCCCCGGATGACGGCATCCTGTTCCGCCGCCGGGATGCGTCCGTGCAGTTCGCGGATGTCGGCCTCACCGCTCGCGTCACGGAGGCGCCGGGCGATCTCCGAGACCTCGCGCACACCCGGAGCGAACACCAGGACGTCAGCCGTCGGGTCGTCGCGGGTCAGCGCGCGCGCGGCATCCGTCGTCGTGCGGGCGACGTGGTCGAGGAACTCCCGGGTGACCCCGCGCTCGTCGAGCCGTGGTGCGGGACTCGGCGCCCAGCGCTCGGTGAGCGGAAAGGCGGGGACCTCGTGGTCGACCACCGGGGCGGGCAGGGTGTCGGTGCCCAGAGCGTCCGAGATGCGCGCGGCGTCGAGGGTCGCCGACATCGCGACGACCACGAGGTCGTCCCTCAGCTCGCGCACCTCGGAGAGCAGGCCGATCAGCAGATCCGTTTCGAGCGCGCGCTCGTGGACCTCGTCGAGGACCACCGCATCGACACCGTCGAGGCCGGGGTCGTCGAGCATCCGCCGCAGCAGCACCCCCGCCGTGACGAACTCGATCCTGGTCCCGGGCCCTGCCGAGCGCTCGCCGCGCACCGTGAATCCCACCCGTGCGCCCAGCGGCGTGCCGTCGAGGTGGGCGAGTCGTCGGGCGGCGGCACGGGCAGCGACCCGTCGAGGCTGCGTGACGATCACCCGGCCGGGCGAACGCGACGCCAGCAGCGGCGGTACGAGAGTGGTCTTGCCCGTTCCGGGAGGAGCGCTCACCACCACCGCGGCGCGGGTGTCGAGTGCCGCCGACAGCTCGTCGAGAGCGGCCGCGAACGAGAGCCCCGCGCCGATGGCATCGAGGTCGAAGGCGGTCATGTCCCCAGTCTGCCCGGTCCGTTCCCCATCCGGGTGCCGGCAGAGGGGCGGGCGGTCAGGCGGCGGTCGAGTGGGCGTCGAGCGGGCGGTCGGGAACCGCGTGCACGATTCAGCATGAGCGCCACTGAACTCGGCCGATCACACCCGATAGCGCCCGGTGTGCGGCGTTCATGCTGAATCGTGCACGGGAGGCTGCCCGCACATGACGGATGCCGCGGCCGAATCGGCCGCGGCATCCGCTGTGCTGCTGGTTGCTGTGCTGCTGCTTACTCCGCTGCGGGAGCCGGCGGTGCCGGGGGCGGCGGGGTGGTCGGTGCCGAGCGTCGCGTCGGTGCAGAAGCCGCGGACGGTGCGGACGCTGCTGCGACTCCCTCGCCGATGCCACGACCGACGGCCTGACCCTGGATGATCGACGCGAGGTCGAGTCCGGTCGCCGAGCTGACGCTGTCGAACACCGACTTCAGAGCCCGTGCGCTGTCGGCGCCGACGAGGTTCGATGCCCCGTCTTCGCTCGAGCCGCCGATGATCGACACGTTGCCGATCGCGGCGTAGCCCTTGGAGAACTCGGCCATGATCGACGGCAGCACGTCCAGCACGCGCTGCGACAGGAAGGCGTCCTGGTTGGACGCGATGGCCTTCGCCTCGGCCTCGACGGCTGCGGCTCGCGCCTCACCCTCGGCGCGGATCGCGTCGGCTTCGGCGTTGGCCCGCAGGCGACGTGCCTCGGACTCGGCCTCTGCCTGCGCGCGCAGCGCGTCGGCTTCACCGCTCGCGCGGGCGATCGCGGCTGCGGCCTCACCGTCGGCCTTGGCCTTGTCGGCCTGCGCCTGCTGCTCGGCGATGCGGGTGCGGGCCTCGGCCTGCTTGACCTGCTCGATCGCGCCGGCCTCGGCGGCACGCTCACGCGTATAGAGCTCGGCCTGCGCGCGGGTCTCGGCCTCGTACCGCTGGGCGTCGGCGACGCGCTTGACGTCGGCGTCGAGCTGAGCCTGGCGGTTCTCGGCCTGCTGCTGCAGAACGGCCTGCTGAGCCTGCTCGCGGGCCAGGTTCTCGGCCTGCTCGGCCTCGGCGCGCGCGCGGCCGATGCCGGCGTTGGAGTTCGCCGTGTTGGTGTCGAGCGCGGTCTGCTCGATCAGGTTGGCTTCCTGGTTGGCGATGTTCTTCTGGTTGATCGCACGGTCGGCGTTGGTCTGCGAGATCTCGGCGGACTGACGCTTCGCCTGGATCTCGGGGGCACCGAGAGACTGGATGTAGCCGACCTTGTCGGTGATCCCCTTGATCTGGAACGAGTCGAGGATCAGACCCTGCTCGGCGAGCTCCTGGGAGACGTCGGCGGCGATCTGGTCGGAGAACTTCTTGCGCTCGCGCATGAGCTCGACGACCGAGAGCGTGGCGACGATGCCACGCAGGGCACCCTCGAGCTGTTCGGTGGTGAACTGCTCGATGGCCTTGTCCTGCGAGGCGAACCGCTCGGCGGCCCGGCGGACGAGGATGGGGTCGGAGCCGATCTTCACGATCGCGACGCCGTCGACGTTGAGCGTGACGCTGTCGAGCGACTGCGCCTCGGCGTTCAGGGAGACCTGCCGCGAACGCAGCGAGATGATCTCGTGGCGCTGCGTGATCGGGTTGACGAGCGACTTGCCGTTCACGATGACGGTGACGGGCGATTCCGACATCTCGTCGCGGCTCGACCCGTCGGCGGCGATGACGGCGCGCTGCACCTTCTGCTTGCGACCCGAGATGACGAGAGCCTCGTCGGCTCGGGCGACCTTGATCCAGCTGCGTGCGAACAGCAGCAGGATCAGCAGTATGACGACAGCGGCGACGACGGCGATGCCGACGATGACGAGGATGCCGACTGCTCCGGCGATCTCCATGGATGACCTCCCTGGTTCCCCCCGAGGGGGCGGTCCGTGATGCCCGCGCGGTCGCGCGGGCGGTTACGGTCCACCCTGCCAGAAAACGGTTCCAGCCGTCGCCGGGAGTCGGGCCCGCTTCGGTGTGGGAGGAGAACTCCTCGACGGGAGGACCCCTGTGCGTGATCTCGCCGCCCGACGGGGAGAAATCCGCCCGACGGGGAGAACCTCCCGGGGAAAAAACCCCCGACAGAGATCAGCGGCCGCGGAGCTTCTCGGCGAGGTCGCGCAACGCCTTCAGCTCGTCGTCATCGAGCCGCGACATGCGGTCGGCGATGGAGCGGCCGTGCACGGTGGCGATCTGGCGGAACGCCCGGACGCCGGCATCCGTCGCGCGGATCAGCGCACCGCGTCCGTCGTCGGGGTCGGGGCACTTCTCGACGAGTCCGCGCGAGACCATGCGGTCGACGAGGCGCGAGACGCTGGGCTGACTGATCAGCATGTTGGAGGTGACGTCGCGCAGCCGGGCGGACTTGCGGGGCGAGCGCGTGACCGTGAGGAGCACGTCGTATTCGGCCTGTCCGAGACCGGAATGATCGAAATCGGCGTTCATCTCGGTGAACAGCTCGTGCTGCGCGCGGAACAGGCTCTCCCACGCCTGGACGGCGAGCTTGCGATCGGTCATGGAGACCAGGTTAGTGGCAACAGTAAAGGGCCGGTCGGAGAGGCTCCCGACCGGCCCTTGTCCCTTGCACCAAGAGTGTCCTGCAATCACATGCGGTGTATGCCACAGCAAACATTCACCGTGCGATCACTCTATAACGGCGAGATAACGAATGCAACGGTTTGGTCACGGAAAGTTCGGGGAGGTCCGGCTGTCCGATCTCACGAAAAGTGTCGGAGTCTCACGAAGGCTGTCGGAGGGCCTCACGAATGTGTCGGAGTCGTCACTAGACGTGCCGGAGGCGCCGCGGGTCGACCAGGCTCGTTGGGTGCCGGACATAGTCCGTCCGTGCCGCCTCCCGACAGAGCCGAACGATCAGGGGTGCAGTTACTTCCATTACGTACGCGCGGCACGTCCCAGCACAACCCGCGCTGGGCTGATCTCTGTCCAACGGATCTTTGAGACGATCGAGGCATGAGCGAGGAGACCAAGACCGAGTGGGCCAACCCGGAGCCTCCGATCCACCACGCGGTCGCACTATGGGCGGCGAGCTGCGCTGAGCGGGCCCTGCCGATCTTCGAGGAACAACGACCCGGTGACGGCCGACCTCGTGCAGCGATCGAAGCGCTACGTGCGTGGGAGCGCGGCGAGCTTCCGATGACGGCATGTCGCACCGCCGCGTTCGCAGCCCACGCGGCCGCCCGCGACGCGACCGAGGCCGGAATGCCAGCTGCGGTCGCTGCTGCTCGATCGGCGGGGCAGGCCTGTGCAGTGGCTCACATGTTCGACCACTCATCGCACGCCGCGACCTACGCCGCCAAAGCTGTCGGTCTGCACGGCGAAGGCAAAGTCGATCGAGACGCAGAGCGTGAGTGGCAGAGAACCTAACTCCGGAGCTGCGCTCCATAGGATTCCCCAAGGGTCGCTAGCCCAAACCGGTCACCCGCCGAAATCGATCGTTTTCGGCAGCCCCGGACAGGGCGCCAGCCGACCACATGACTGTGAGCAGCTTCGTTCGGTGTCGTCGTTCTCGCGCCGCTCCGTGTCGTGATCGCGTCCCGATAGCCGATCGGCTATCGAGACGGCGATTAGGTGTTGTTGATCTCGCGGAGCTGGCTGGTCATGGCTCCGCCGGCGTCGCCGGTGTTGACCGTGCCTTGGGGTTCGAAGAGCAGAGCCTCTACTTCCTCGTCTGCTTTCGGGCAGTGCTCGACCCCCCGGGGGACGACGAAGACATCGTTGGGGCCAAGAACGACGTCGCGGTCCCGTAGCTGGATGGTCAGCTCACCGCTGAGGACGAGGAACAGTTCTTCGGTGTCGGGGTGGGTGTGCCACACAAACTCGCCCTCGAGCTTGACTACTTTGACGTCGTAATCGTTGATGCTGGTCAGCCGATGGGGCTGCCAGTGCTCGGAAATGGTCGCGAGAGCGGTCGTGATGTTTCGGACGCCATCAGTCATGCCTAAACCGTATCGACTCATCATGTCTGACTGGTTTCCGTCCGGGGCGGAAGCGAGATCCTGCTGAGGCGGTCCGATGTTCAGGCGTGTGAACGTCGCGTGCTGCTGGCGCTGACTTGTTCGCTACGGTGAGGCCATGACAGACACGCTTCACCACTCGATGGTCCTCAGCGCATGCTGATGCGACACCGCGGAATCGAACCCAGCGTTCACCCGGATGCCTACATTGCGGCGACGGCTGTTCTTGTAGGTGATGTCACCGTTGCTGCTGGCGCACGAGTGCTTAACGGCGCCGTCCTCTCCGCAGAGGACGGACAGGTCACCATTGGTGAGGACACGGTGGTGATGGAGAACGCGCTCATTCGCGGCCGCGCCGCGTACCCCGCAGTGGTGGGTTCTGCTGTCATGGTCGGCCCCCATGCACACATCAACGGCAGCGTCGTAGGCGACGAGGCATTCATCGCCACAGGGGCGTCGCTCTTCCCTGGTAGCCGAATCGGTGCCGGGACTGAGGTTCGAATCAATGCGGTCGTCCAGGTCAACACCGTGATCGGTGAGGGTGTGGTGGTTCCGATCGGTTGGGTCGCTGTCGGCGACCCGGCGCAATTGTTTTCGCCGGATCGACACGACGAGATCTGGGCCGTTCAACGTGAACTTGGGTTTGGCCAGACAGTCTACGGGGTCGGTAACGATGTATCGATGCGCGACCTGATGAGGGGCCAGTCGAAGTTCTACGGGCACCACCAGGACGACACGATCGTGGAACCGCGAGCAGAAGAAAGCTAGCCGTCCATGAGCCAACCTTCTGGTGCTTGGGTTGAGCGCCCTCGGTTTCGGTGCCATGGCGCTCTCGGGCGTCTACGGCGAGACCAGTCCAGATGACGCCCTCGCTACGTTGCATCATGCCGTTGACGTGGGGTGTCGTTCATCGATACTGCGGATGTCTACGGCGATGGGGGCAACGAGATCCTTATTTCGAAGCTGCTCGCCGCGCGTCGCGAGGAGGTCGTGCTCGCGACGAAGTTCGGTATCGCCGGCAGTATCACGGAGAAGACGATGCAGCCTCGCAATGACCCGGCTTACGTGCGTTCCGCGGTTGACGCAAGCCTCGGCCGGCTCGGCACCGACGTGATCGACCTGTGCTACCTGCACCGCCGGGAGGTGACGGTGCCGATCGAGGAGGTTGTCGGGGCGATGGCCGAGCTCGTGACGGCTGGGAAGGTGCGTCACCTCGGATTGTCCGAGGCCACTGCGGCGGAGATCGAAGCCGCGCACGCGGTACATCCGATCGCTGCTGTGCAGAGCGAATGGTCGGTGTGGAGCAGGGATGTGGAACGCGCCGTCATCCCGGAGGCTGCGCGTCTGGGGGTTGGGTTCGTGCCGTACTCGCCGCTCGGTCGCGGCTTCCTCACCGGCACGCTCACCCGACAACTGTCGTGAGATCGGACAGGCTTGCCCTGCCGGTAGGGACCGATTCGCCCCGTGGGCAGACGGGGTGCCGGTCACGGCATGACGGGGAGCTGGCTGGCGGCATGCTTGCTGAGCGCTTTGACGGACTCCTCGAAGGTGCTGAGATCCGCCGCGGGCAGCGCGGCGAGCACGAGCTGATCGATGTTGCGCGCATGGATCGTCGACGCCTCGACCGCGAGGCGCTCGCCCTCCGGCGTGAGCTCGATGATCTGCACGCGCCCGTCTTCGGTGGACGCGCGGCGACTCACCAGACCCAGTTCGACACCGCGGTGCACGAGTCGCGTGGCGCCGCCTGAAGTGAGCACTTTGGCCTGTGCGATGCCCTTTGTCGAGATGCCGCCTTCGCCGGCGCGGCCGACGATCAAGAGCAGTTCGAAAAGCGAGTGAGGCAAGCCGGTTCGTTCCTCCAGTGCCCTGCCGAGCAGGTACTCCAGGCCGTTGGCGGCTCCCAGCAATCGACCGAACGCCAGGATCCGTGGATCGTTCGCGGCCTCCTGCGCCGATGCGAATTCGTCGGAATCTGTCACCAGGCCAGAGTACGCCGCAGCTCGCCTCAGCGATCGGGCGCTCGGGATCGTATTGCAGAGACGGGAATAGCTGAGTGGTCAGCTTTTGTTGAGATGGATACGCGAGCGATTCGCGCCCAGGCTCGGACCCGAGCCCTCTCAGGAAGGAACCATGACCGTGTCACTGAACTTCGATGTCTTCGACCTCGACTTCCCCGCCGGATCAAAGAACAAATCGGCCACTCTCGTGACCGGCGAAACGGAAGCGCTCCTCGTCGATGCCGGCTTCACGCGCGCCGACGGACACCGTCTCGTCGCCGCCGTCCTCGACTCCGGAAAGCGGCTCACCACCGTGTTCGTCAGTCACGCCGATCCGGACTTCTATTTCGGCCTCGAAGTCGTCGCCGACGCGTTCCCCGATGCGTTGCTCGTCGCGACACCGATCGTCATCGACCACATCCGCGCATCCTTCGAAGGCAAGCTCGCGGCGTGGGCCGCCTTGGGTGCCAACCTCCCGACGCGCCTCGTGGAACTCACCCCGCTCGACACGGACGTGCTGACCGTCGACGGTCAGCGGCTCGAGCTCAAGGGCGGCTCTGCCACGCTGCCCGATCGCCACTACCTCTGGAACACCGAGCACCGAGCCGTCCTCGGCGGTGTGCTCCTCTTTCAGCAGGAGCACGTATGGACTGCCGACACTGCTACGCCCGAGCTGCGCGCCGCCTGGATCGAACTCCTCGACGAGATGCAGGCGCTCGAACCGGAGATCGTCATCCCGGGGCACCGACTTCCGGACAGCGCCACGGACGCGGGCGCGATCGACTACACCCGCACCTACTTGCAGTCGTTCGAGGCGATCCTCGACCAGTCGACGGATGCCGCTGCAGTGACCGCTGCGTTGGTCGAGCGCTACCCCTCCGCGGGTATGCTCATCGCAGCTCAGATCGGGCCGAAGGTTGCGAAGGGTGAGATGACATGGGGATGAAAGAGAACACCGCGCCAGACCTGTCCACGGCTCCCCGAGACGTGGTCCGCCGGCAGTACCTGGCCTCCGCCGCCGGAGACCTCGACGCGTTGCGGGCAACGCTCGCACCTGACGTCGAATGGAAGGAAATGGCCGGCTTTCCCCTCGCCGGCACCTACCGCACCCCCGAGGGAGTGACCTCGGCCGTGATGGAGAAGCTCGGCGCGGACTGGTCCGACTGGACTGCGCACGACGACAGCTATGTCGTCGACGGCGAGAACGTCGTCGTCCTGGCCCGCTACACGGCAACCCACCGCACCACCGGGAAGCCCCTCGATGTCCGTGTCGCCCACGCCTTCGTCGTGCGCGGCGGAATGATCGTGCGGTTCGAGCAGTTCGTCGACACCGCCCTCGTCCGGGATGCGATGGCCTAGCCGTACTGCCGTACCCGCGCAGCCACTGAGTGCTGGAACCTGCGCACGAGGGGACCGCACCCCGCATGGGCGCCTCCCTCGTGCGCAGCCAACCGCGGACAAGCTGCCCCAGTTGCTGCCTCGTGCGCTCCCCGGCGCCCATTCTGAACCCGCCGCGCGAGGGGTGACGGGACCGGCGCGTTCAGGAACCGTCGCGCAGGTCGGCCGGTGCGCCGGCAGAGAAGCGGATCCGGGTGAAGCGCGAATCACAGTCCTCGCCCATCGGTGCCTGAGACATGAAGCCGACCGTCACAGGAAGGTCTGAGTTCATCCGGAACACCCGGACGAACTCCCACCTCTCGCCGTCGTCGGATGCGTGGAAGGCGAACGCGTCTCCGATGCGTGCGATCCTGAGGTGCGTGAAGCCCTGCTCGACGACGCTCGAGTTGCAGTCGTCGGAGAAGTCGTTGGTCACGACGCTGACGATCATCGCCCGCCCGTCGGGCGAGTATTCGAAACAGAGCTTCGCCCAGTGCTGCTCGTCGCACCACAGGCCGAGTACGGCGGCATCGAACGTGGTCCGTTCCCCGACCACGCGGACCCGGGCGCTCAGCGTGAAGTCGCCCTCGACCTGGAAGCCCAGCATGCTCGCGCGGTGTTGAGCCGGACCGCCGAGTGCGTCGTTGGTCCAATCACTTCCTGCCGCCGCATGCAGGGTGAGCTCTCCGGCGCGGGAGTCGAAGCTCGCGTCCAGTGCGCCGTTCGTCCAGTCGAGTGCCGGCAGTGCGGGAATCTGCATTTTCATTCTCCTCGGTTCGATGATGTCATCGGTGTGGTGAGCAGTGAGGGGACTGGGGGGTCGACCATCCGTCCATCGATGAGATGGCGGCGTGACCGTGCCCGCCCGGACACCATCGGGTCGTGGGTGACGACGATGATGGTCGTGCCGGAGGCGTTGAGGTCGTCGAACAGGTCGAGCACGTCCTCTGTCGCCTCCCGGTGCAGCGCGCCGGTCGGCTCATCCGCGATGAGGATCGGTGGACGGTTCACGAGTGCGCGGCAGATGCCGACTCGCTGTCGCTGGCCGCCCGAGATCTCATGGGCAGCGCGGGCGCCGAGGTCGCCGATCCCCAGCCGATCCATCAGCTGCGCGGTGTGCTCCAGGGTCTCTGCGGATACTCTGCCCCGTCGACGGACAGCCGGAAGGAGGATGTTGTCGAGCACCGTCAATTCGTCGAGGAGATCGGTGTGTTGGAACACGAACCCGAGGGTCGTCCGTCGGAGGTGCGCGAGGGCCCTGTCGTCGAGTGTCGCGAGGTCGTCCTCGCCGATGCGCACCGATCCGGATGACGGCTGGTCCAAGCCGCTCAGGCACGACAGCAGAGTCGTCTTGCCGGACCCGCTGGGACCGGTGAGCGCCAGATAGTCGCCGGCGGCGATGTCGATGTCGATTCCGCTGAGCACGGTCGAGACGTCGCCTGCGGTCGACTCGAAGCGTCGCGTGACTGCGCGCGCCACGAGGAGTGAGGACGATCGTTGCATGTCGGTCAGCTTTCGTTGAGAAGGGCAGGGCAGCGGACCGAGGCGAGAGCACCGCCGAGAACGGCGGACGCGGCCACCACCGGGCCGACGATCATGCTCGATCCGTTCGCGGCGGCGAGGTCGGTCGTGCCGCCGCCGAACGAGGTGAGCGTCGCGCCGAGCACCCCCGGCCCGAGCGACTCCACCGCGATCCACCCGAGCGCGAGGCCCGCACCGGCGACGCCGAGCGCACGGAGCAGGGCGATCGTGCGCAGCTCGCCGCGAGACGATCCGAGGAGTCGCAGCAGACGCAGATCGGACTCGTCGCGAGTGGCCTCGAGCCGCCCTCGGAGAGCGAACACCAGGAGCATGACCACTGCGGCGGCCACCCAGGCGATCATCGACGCCGTCCTGAGGCGGTCGACCGTGTCGCCCAGCGTGTAGTGGACGAAGCGGTCAAGTTCGGTGAAGGTCGCCGCCGGGTGGGCTCGCGTCAACGCTGCTGTCTTCTCACCCTGATCCGTACCGTCAGGGAGATCGATCATGAACGTCTGCCACAGTGGGACGCCGTGATCGCCGTGCAGTTCGAGGGCCTTGCCCGACCGTCCGCCGTTCGTGATGTCGTGGTACACACCGGTGACGCGATACCGCTGGGCCGTACCACCCGAGTCCACCTCGACGGACTGACCGATATCGACTCCGGCGTTCTGCGCGGCGAGCGTCGACAGCGCGAGGTCGCCGGGCAGCAGGGGTGCGTCGCCTCGGGCATAGGTGAGGGGGAAGGCCGACATGTCGCCGACTTCCAGGGCGATGTCGTCGGTGCGGGCGTCGGCGATGAGCGCGACCCGAAGGCTCACCGCTGTCGCGAAACGCTCGATGTCAGGGTCGTCGCGCAGAGTCCGTTCGAGCTGGGCACCCGCACCGGCGTCGCCACCCGCGCGGACGAAGGCGCGGAGGTCGCTCTGGCCGACGCCCATCGTGGTGACGAAGTCGGGCGCCGCGATGGTCTGTGTAAGCCGCTGAGGCAGGGCCGCCAGTGCGACGGCGCAGCCGACCATCACGATCAGCAGTACGGCGGTGGTGCTCCGGGCAGTGAGCCCGCGCACGGCGAGACGGACGGAGAGGGGGATCGGCAGGCCCCAGCGCAGCGGGCGCGGCCGACGACGGGGCCGCGCCGACACGGTCGGCCTCGTCAGCGCGAGGAGCGGACTGATGCGCCGCACTCGTCGCAGCAGGAGTGCCGCGAGGGTAAGGGGGATCACGGAAGCGACGAAGACAGCGAGCAGCATGCTGAGGGTCTCCGCGCGGCCTCGGTCTGCGGAGAGAGCGCTTTCACCGTGCAGAAGTGCGGACGCGGGGAAGACAAGGAGAAGGGCGACCAGTACCGCGACGCCCGAGTGCAGGGCGTAGCCGCCGAGCAGGGTCGAGGAGACCTCCCGGTGGGAGAAGCCGACCGCCCGCAGTACGCCGATCCGTCGGGCGTCCTGCTCGAGGGCCGTGAGGACCATGATCCGGAGGCAGAGCATCGTGATGGCGAGCAGGACGATGCTCACCAGGATGCTGAGGACGGCGACCAGCCCGTCTGTCAGCGCGGCGATCAATCGCAGCACGCCCCCGTCGACGGCCGCACCGTTGGCGGGGAGCCCGGCCAGGCGATACGCCTCCGTGAAGCGATCAGTCGCGCCCTCGACCAGCCGGAAGGTGATGATCTGCTCCGCGGGCAGCAGGTCGGTGAGTTCGTTCCAATCGCGCTCGGACAAGACGAACCTCTTCGAGTTGACCAGACTCGGTCCCATCTGTGCGTCTCGGACGATGTCGGAGACGGTGTAGGTGCGGGTGTCCCCGTGCGCGGCGATCTCGATGGCGTCGCCGGGAACGAGGTCGTACGCGTCGGCGTAGTAGCCCGGTATCGCGATCTCGCCCTCGCCGACGCTCGTCGGCGTGCCGTCCGAGCCGACCAGGAAGTCGAATCGGGTGTTCTGCGTGACCAGCAGCAGATCCATCACGCCGTCGCGCGCGGCATCCGATGTCCCCTTCATCCGGAGGTCCTGATTGTCGAGCTGGAGCCCGACCTGCACCTGGTGATCATCGACGATGTTCCGGTGCGCGGCGACGAAGTCATCGAGGCTTTGCGCGTCGAGCGATCCGGCGTGCATCTGCACCGCGTCGGGCGCGGCCGCCAGGGTGAAGAGTCGCTCCGTCGCTCCGACCGTCGAGACGAGCGTGGCCACACCGGCGCCCGCACTGGCGGAACTGATCGCCATCAGCAGCATCAGCGAGACACTGCTCACCGGATTCCGGCGGATGCGTGCCAGCGCCATCCGCCACGCGGTCGAGCGCGCGCTCACGATGTACGAGTGTGCGGGAACGGCCAACCGTGCAGGAGGGCGACGATTCCCGCCTCGAACTGCCTCTCGGCGGAGGGGGGCCAGCCTGCGGCGATGATCCGTCCCAGGTGAGGCAGCTGCGCGAGCATCGCTGCCTCGTTCTCCTGGCTTTCCGCCTCGGTCGCCTCTTCTGTGGCGGGATCAGACCCGGCCGGAACGCTGAACTCTCCCATCGCGGAGGCGACGGTGATCATCACGAGCACATTGACGAGGTCGCCGAGAGTCGGATCGACGGGAGCCCCGAGGTCGAGCAGGACGCCTATCGCCTCATCGGCGACCGCGAGCGCCGCCGGCGAGGTGATGGGATGCGTCGCGACGATCGGGATGAGACCGGCATGTGCGGCGAGCTCGGCGCGGATCGTCTTCATCAGCTCGTGCGCATAGGCGTGCCAGTCCGAGATCCCGGAGGTGCCGGGGAGTGAGAGACCGGTCCAGAACTCGTCGGCGAGCGCCGCCGCGAGGTCGGCCTTGCTGTCGAAGTGTCGGTAGGCGGTCATCGGGTCGGCTCCCAGAGCCGTACCGAGGCGTCGCATCGTGAGCTGATCGATTCCGTTCGCGTCGACCAGCGCGAGCGCCGCCGACAGAACGTCCCCGCGGGTGAACCGTTCGGGTCGAGGTGTCATCAGGAGGTTCCTTTCCGCCCGCGCAGCGTGAGCAGGGTGAACGCGACCAGGCCGAAGCCTGCGGCGAAGGCGAAGAGGGCGGCCGCGGGGCCGAGTGCGTCGCCCACTCCGGCCTCGTCCAGGGTGAGAGAGCGCATCGCCTGCAGCGCCCAGTATGCGGGGGAAGCGGGAGCGATCGCCTGCATCCAGCTCGGCAGCGCCTCGACGGGGCCGAATGCGCCGCCCACACCGGCCATGAGCATGGCGAGCACGTTGCCGATGACGAGTGCGAGCTCGAGGGATCGGGTCGCCGACACCAGCAGCAGCCCGAAGCCGATCATCGCGGACGAGAACGCCACGAGCACCAGGGCGATCCCGAGCAACGAACCGGTGGGGCGATAGCCGAAGAGGAGCGTCCCGCCGGCGAGCACGGCGACGAACTGCAGTACCTGTGCCAGGAACGCCGTCAGCGATTTGCCGACGAGCAGGTCGGCGCTGCGCGCCGGCGATGTCCGCAGACGATCCCAGGTGCCCCACTGGTGATCTCGGAAGAAGGCGGTGACGACCTGCTGCACGCACAGGAGGGCGAACAGTACGGCGAGGCCGGGAACGGCGTACTCGACGCCGGTGGCCGAGGAGTAGCCGGCGGCCGCGAGTTGCGCCTGACTTCCGGGGACGAAGAAGGGGACGAACACGAGCGGAATCACCGTCATGACCACGACCGGCGACGGGTCGCGCCACAGGATCCGTGCGTCGATCGCTGCGACCGCGAGACTATGCCGCAACACCCGGCACCTCCTCGCGGTCGATCGCACGCGCCGTTCCGTTGCGGAGCAGCCGAACGTACGCGCTCTCCAGGGTCGGGCGAGGGAACTGCACGTCGCCGATCGCGTTCGCGCCCTCCCCGAGGTCGGCGATGAGTTCGGCCAGCAGCTCGCCCGCACTCCTGCCCGCCGATTCCCGCACGAACCAGTCGGCCTCCCGTGCCCACCCGGCCGGCGTCGCAACGTCTGCCTGCAGTCGCACCCGCACGCCGTCGCCGCCCTGTGACGTCACCACGTCGCTCACCTCTCCGAGATCGCGGAGTGCTCCGTGATGCAGCAGCGCGAGTCGGGAGGGAAGCTGCTCGAGCTCGGCGAGGTAGTGCGTGGTGTAGAGCACGGACGCGCCATCATCGGCGATCCGTCGCACCAGGTCGAGGATCTGCTGGCGTGACTCCACGTCGGCGCCGACCGTCGGCTCGTCGAGGAACATCAAGCGAGGGGAGTGGGTGAGCGCCATCGCGAGGTGCAGCCGGCGCTGCTGTCCGCCGCTGAGCTGCTCGGCGCGAACGCCCGCGCTCCGGGTGAGCCCCAGCCCTTCGATCACCTGTGCGCATCGCGCTCGACGTGTGCGCCCTCGCACGCCGTGGAGCCGGGCGAACACCTCCACGTTCTCTCGAAGAGTCAGCGAGGGGTAGATGCCCAGGCGTTGCGGCGCGCTGCCGATCAGGGCAGCAGCGCTCTCCCGATCGGAGGCGAGGTCGACGCCGTCGACGTAGACCGATCCGGAATCGGGCATCAGGGAACCGTTGGCGATGGAGATCAGCGTGGACTTGCCGGCGCCGTTGGGGCCGAGGAGACCGAGGATCCGCCCTGGCGGCAGGGCGAGGTCGACCCCGGACAGCACGGTGCGCTCCCCGAAGGACTTGCGCACACCCCGCAATTGCAATCGCGCTTCGTTCATCATTCCCCTCCGTAGATCTACATCGTAGACTAACTGACGGAGTCACAGTACTCGCTGGCAGCGATCCATCGAGACCGAGTCGATATGCCAGACTCGCAGCGTGACGGCGGACGAGCAGACCGAGGCCCCAATGCCCCGCAGCGATCTCGGCGGCGACCTCGAGGGGATCGACGTGGATCTTCTCGCGCGACTCGAAGCGGCACATGCCGACGCGCAGATGGTCGGATGGGACTTCTCGCGGCTGGATGGTGCGCTGACCTCCGACAGCCCCTGGTGGGACTTCGAGGCCGACTGTCTGCACGCGCTGCGCGACTCCCGCGTCGGAGCCGTGGATCTGGGAACCGGAGGCGGCGAGCGGCTGTCCGCGCTGCTGGACTCACTGGCAGATGGGCCTTCTCGCCCGCCTCAGGTCATAGCGACCGAGGGGTGGCCGCCCAACGTTCCCGAAGCGCGAGCACGCCTCACGCCCCATCGCGTGAGAGTACTGCAGTACGACTCGGAGGCCGGAGATCCCCTCGACCTTCCCGACCGGAGTCAGGACGTGGTGATGTCCCGTCACGAGTCCTACGACCCGGCCGAGGTCGCACGGGTGCTGGTCTCGGGCGGCAGGTTCCTGACGCAGCAGGTCGACGGCTTCGACGCCCCTGAGATCCATGAGTGGTTCGGGGGTGAATACCTCCACTCCGACGTCACGGCGGACGCGCAGGCAGAGGCCCTTCGGGACGCAGGGATGCGGATCGACCAGGTCGACCACTGGGAGGGGACGATGCGGTTCAGGGATGCTGTCGCCCTCGTCACCTACATCGGCCTCGTGCCGTGGGACGCGCCCGGATTCGCCGTGCGATCGCATGCTCGGCGTCTCTCCGACCTGCAGGCTGCAGCTCCGATCACCGTCACTCAGCGCAGGTTCCGCATCTACGCGACCACGCTGTAGCGTCGCCTGAGCCCTTCCCGAATCCCGCGTTCTCCCGGCAACTTCGTGGCAGAGGCCGACCAATGGCGAACTCGCCCCGGGCAACCTCAACTCGGTGAGCGCGGCCCGGAGCTCAGTCGTGATTGCCGCACGTCTGGCCTCGATCGAATGGGCTGGGTTCAAAGCCGCGCGGCGCCGGTTTACGCTGAGTATCGTGCGCACACAGTCACCGGGTCTCGCGCTGTGAGCAGGCAGCGTGACCCGCGTCCGCAGGTCGAGACGAAGGTCTGTGCGTCGTGTGGTCGCGAGATGCAGTGGCGGGCATCGTGGTCCGCCGTCTGGGAAGAGGTGAAGTACTGCTCGGCCGCGTGCCGCTCGCGCAAGGTCACGCCGACGGATCGCGAGCTCGAGGCGACGATCCTCGCTCTTCTCGCGCAACGCCCCGCGAAGGAGACGATCAGTACGTCCGACGCGGCACGTGCCGTCGGCGGCGATGGCTGGCGCGCCCTGGAGGAGCCCGCCCGCCGTGCCGCTCGCCGATTGGTGGCCGCGCGGGCTGTCGACATCGTTCACGACGGGCGGGTCGTTGACCCGTCGTGGGCGAAGGGCGCGATGCGGATTCGGCGGCGGACGGCGGGATCCTGAGGGGCGCTGGCCACGTGCGTGGTTCGAGGTCGGCGATCATGCCGTGAACGACCGGGTTCCCGACTTCGTGTGGGCGGTCGGGGCGGCGAACGCCGCGCGGCCTCCGTCCTGATGTAGACGGCTCACGACCACCTCAGAGCGGGAGTCGTGCGCTCGTCGTCCACACGTCGTGATCACACGATGTCTCGACGTCGCCGCCGAGCATCTGCGCGTGCTCTCGCATGCGTGTGATCCCGTGCCCTCCGAGCGCGAAGGGGACGTCCGTGCCCTCGGGGTGAATCGGGTTGCGCAGCTCGAGGCGCACCTCGCCGTCGCGGGACTGCACCTCCAGCGTCGTCTCGCCGGGTGCTCCATGCTTCGAGGCGTTCAGCGCGGCCTCGCGGAGGATCCGACCGAGGGCCCCGTCGATGTGCTTGGGAAGTTCCGGGATCGCACCTCCGACTCGGAGCGTGCGTCCCGGGGCATCGAGGAGATGGTGCGCCTGGGCGATCTCCTCGGCCAGCGCCGGTGCCTCCACTCCGGATGTCAGCGGAACGGGGTCGACCGCCGCGACGATCACTCGGATGTCGGACAGCGCGCTCTTGGCCGCGCTCAGTATCTCGGCCTGGGCCTGCGTCAGTGCGGGCCGGTCGAGCTGATCGAGGGCCCTGGCGTGCATGACGATCACGACCAGATCGCGCGCGATCACATCGTGCAGGTCAGCGGCGATCCGCGCGCGCTCGTCCCTGACGATGTCTGTGGATCTCCGCTCCTCGGCGATGAGCTGAACCGCCAGGCGCTGCTCGCGCGTGGCTCCCGCACGCATCAGGAGACCGAGGGACCCCGCGATCACCGCGAAGACCACGTACAGCAGCACGCTCATCGCCGGGATCGAGCTGCCGTCCATCCAGACGATCCCTGCGATGGCGACGACGACGAAACCCCCGTAAGCGAGGAGAAGCGTGCGCGATCCGATTCGGGAGACGAATCCGACGGCGACGATCACCGCCAGCAGCATCGGCCTCTCGATGTCGAGGGGGAAGGAGAGGCACATGGCTGCAGCGATCGCCGCGGCAGCAGCGATCGGGTTGACAGCGAACAGGGCGAAGGCCGCCGTGACCCCGAACTGCAGCGCTGCCGTCGGCGGGAACCCTGAACTCGCGGCGGAGACAAGAGTGGCGATGCACCCGACGACTGCTGCGACGAGGAGCACGACCCTCGCCGCTGGTACGAGAGGTATGAAATCCGCGAACCCGGTGTCGCCGGTCGCTGGAACCCGCTCCGACGCATCACCGCGCAGGAGTCCGAGCAGGCGACGGCGCGCCGGATCGCTCACTCGCTCAGCTGCAGAACTGCAGGATGCGGCAGATGTCCTCCCACACGCCATCTGCGTATGCGGCGGGGATGAGGATGCGGAACATGGTGATCTCCTTTTTTCGGACCTTCTGACATCTTGGTCGAAAGTGGAGGATCACGATCTGCACTTCTGGCCAGAAGATGGAAGAGCCTCTTGTTCGAATGAGTAAGTTTGTCAGCATGGAGCCGATCCGGGTCATGGTCGTCGATGACGACGCTCTCGTTCGCCGTGCTCTGAGTCTCTTCTTCGCCACCGTGGCCGACGTCGTGGTCGTCGCCACGGCGAAGGACGGGGTGGAAGCCGTCGACCTGGCGATGATGCACCGTCCGGACGTCATCATCATGGACGTTCACATGCCGAACATGGACGGGGTGATCGCGACCGAGCGGATCCTCGCCGAGCACCCGCAGGTGCGCATCCTCGCGGTCACCGCACTCGGCTCCTACGACGCCGTTCTGCCGATGCTTCGTGCCGGAGCGTCGGGGTACCTGCTGAAGGATTCCGAGCCGGAGGACGTCATCGCGGGGGTCAGACAGGTACACGCGGGCATGACGATCGTGTCGCCCGCCGTGACGAAGCGTCTGATCGGCGCGGTGCTCTCCAACGCGTCCGAGCCCATCGCCCGGTTCTCCCCGGGGATGGAGCTCACCGGACGCGAACTGGCGATCGTGAAAGAGCTGGCGCATGGCCGATCGAACCCTGAGATCGGTGCCAGGCTGAACGTCTCGGAGGGCACCGTCAAGGCGTGCCTCAGCACCGTCATGCGCAAGTGGAACGCACGCGACCGGCTGCAGGTTCTGATCTTCGCGGTGCGGGCCGGTCTCATCGACGTCTGACGATCACGTCCGGATGCCGAGCAGAGCGCGTCCGTCTTTCGAGAGCGGCGTCAACCCCAGCAGCTGACTGACGCCCAACAGGACGCCGACGGCGATCCCGAACGGATCTCCGATGAACGCCCAGATACCCGTCCAGATCGCGCACACCGCGATGCCCGCGCACGGCCCCGCAGCCGCCACTCTGCGCATCGTGCTCGTGTCCAGGTCCGGCGTCAGCACCGCGATCTGCCGGCCGCGGACCAGCAGCGCGCCGGATGCCCGCGCGGAGGTCAGCCTCAGCATCGTCATCCAGTGCGCGGCCTCATGCGTTCCGATCACGACGGGGATCAGCAGAGGGAGCACCAGGATCATGGGGATCTGGCGAGCCGGGAGGTCGAGAGCGATCGCCATCGCGCCGAGCAGAAGCGAGGTCACGACCAGAACAACGGTCAACTGGCGCACCACCGCACCGATGACGAAGCCGCAGACCGAGAAGGCGTCGAAGCGACGCGGGCGCATGCGTCGAGACCGAGCGAGCGACCGGAGCAGAGCCCGCTCCGGTGAGGACAGGGAGGCATCCCCTCTAAGGCTCTCGATGAATCGACGATCACCGCTCGCGGCGCCGTGCAGAAGCACATCGATCGCGACCGGCCATCCCAGCTCTCGACGTTCCCCGTCTGAGCCGTCGACGCAGACGGTGTCGAGGCTTTCGGCATCCGCGGTCGTGAGCGGGACGCCGCGCAGCGCTCGGGCGTCGTCGGAGAGCAGCCAAGCACCGTCGACGCCACGATCGAGTCGGACTCCGGGGTGGAGCCGCAACACGCGAACGCCTCCTGCCGTCGTGGTGTCCGACGGCGTCATGCGGCCAGAGCCGCGTGGGCGAGCGGTTCGCGACGCCGCACCACAGTGAATGCGAGCGCGAGCGCGCCGACCCCCACGACGACCATCGACAGAGCGCGCCCCCAATCAGAGGCGATCTGCTGAAGAGCGACGCCCGCACCCACGGTCAGGAGCAGCGCCAGCAGCAGGGTGAACAGACTCGACATGTTCTGCCGCGGACTCACCGGAAAGAGCACTCCCGCTGCGAAGGCCGCGCAGAAGCTCAGGACCATCGCCGGGAGGGCCGCGATGACGTCGGACACGCTCAGCATGCCGGTTGCGACGAGCAGAACCATCACGCAGAGCGTGATCACCGATGCGACGACGACCGCCGCGGCGAGCGAGACGCGCGTCGCCGACGCCTGACCTCTCCGCCCCGCGACCGCCGCCCTGATCCATCGGTAGGGGGCGGTGACACCGAATCCGAACATCGCGCTTCCGCCGGCGGCTGCGACGAGCAGAGCGAAGCCGACCGACGCGGGCAGCAGCACTCCCAGACCGATCATGAGGGCGATGGCCACGGCGACCAGCACCGTGAGGGTCTCGGCGGCGACGACCAGCGAGGAGCGCATCCATTGGGTGAGTTCGATGCGCACGATCGTGCGCTCCCGCCCGGGCACGGAGACGCGGCGCCCCAGCCTGGCGGCGATCGGGATGATCGCGCCGTCGCCCGCCTCGCGAACGTCGGAGGGGATTCCCGTTCCCAGGAGCAGAAACACCACGCAGACTGCCGCAGCGCCCAGAGCCACGGTCGAGCCCACGAGGACCGAATCGGCCCAAGGGAGGCGAACGCGCAGAGCCAGGATCGCGATGACACCGGCGATCAGTGCGAACGAGGCGAGAGAGCGGCCGAACGCCGACGGCACTCGCAAGACCGTCCGAGACAGCCAGGTCGCACCGCGGAAGAGCGCCCAGCCTGCGGCGATGCTTGCGCAGCAGACGAGCATCCAGGCGAGCACGAGGAGCACGCGCATCCTCTCGCTGATCAGCGGCACGGCCGGCACGATGAACGGCAGCGTGAACAGGAGCGCGGCGGCGCACGCCGACCCCAGGAGGACTCCGTGCGACCCGAACCGCAGGGCTGCGGCGCGCACGGGATACGGCGCGAGCAGATCGTCCACAGCCGTCCGCGAGGGAGACACGACCAGGACGATGGTCAGCAGGCAGAGACTCATCGCCGCGGCCATCGTCAGCTGCTCCGACACCATCTGCACCTGAAGAGCAGCGGGGACGACCGCGGTCTGCCCCATCAGGAGGGGGACGACGCCCAGCAGCTGCCATCCGGCGAGCAGCGCGACGAGAACCCCGATCATGGCCCGTGAGGTCGCTCGACTGCCGCCGAACTGACGGGTGAACTCGTTCGACCACACCCTGAGCGTCAAGGACGCGATCGTGCGGGACTGGCCGAGGAATCCCGCCGGCCGGGCGATCATGCGAGAGCGGGTTCGCTCGCCCGGGAGCTGCGTCGCACGATGAGCAATCCGACGAGGTAGATGACGACGGCGGTCGCGATGAGCCAGATCAGAGAACCCGGGAACACGAACTGCGCGCTGGCGAGCTCGGCGCCCACGCCGCTGCCGTTCTCGGTCATACCCGGCACCGAGACCGCGGTGCCCGTGGCGACGGTGAGCGCGATGCTGCCGAGGAAGAGGAGGAAGCAGACGATCGGCGCGAGGAGGAGCGCCGAGAGGATGAGGGCGAGCTGGCGGAGCGCGGAGGACATGAGAGAAGCCTTTCGTTGGATCAGAGTCGGACGTGTACGGGGAATCGGGCAGCGATACCGGACTCCACCGTGAGCACCTGAGAGGCGAGCCCCGACACGTGCAGGAACACCTCTTCGAGTGACGCGGCGCCGCTTTCCTCGCGCAAGGCGGCAGGGTGCCCGGAGGCCGCGACTCTCTGATCCGCGAGGATCACGACGCTGGTGCAGAACTGCTCGGCGAAGAGGAGATCGTGTGTGGCGACCAGCACCCCGCCGCCACGCGCCCTGTGTGCGTCGATGAGCGCACGGATGCAGATGGCGGCCTCGGGGTCGAGACCGCGGAACGGCTCGTCCAAGACCAGGAGCCGCGGAGTATGGGCGAGGGCGGCGACGAACTGGATCTTCTTCTTCATACCGTGTGAGTAGTCGCCGATGAACCGCGCCAGGTGGTCGGTGAGGCCGAGTATCTCGCAGAGATAGTCTTTCCACTCGGAATCGAATCCCGGCTGCAGGCGGGCGAGGTAGTCGATGAACTCGTTTCCGCTCAGACTCGACGGAAGCGGCAGCTCGTCCGGCACGAAGCCGAGCTTGCTCTTGGCGTCGAGATCCGCGGCGGGAGACCGATCGATCAGCACTTCACCGGCGTCGGGCTCGAGCAGTCCGACGATGCTGTGCACGAGAGTCGTCTTGCCGGAGCCGTTCGGGCCGATCACCCCTACGAGGGCGGAGGGCGCGACCTCGATACTCGCGTCGGTGATTCCCTGTCCGCCCCGGTAACGCTTCGTCAGAGCGCTCACGGAGAGCACGGGCGCGACACTCGCGCCCGCACCCTCGGTGGCATGCGTCATCTCTAGATGCATTTGAACGTGACGTTCGCGGAGAACGGGTTGGTCCAGGTGATGTCGACCACCGCGCCGAACCCGCTGTAGCCGCGGCTGATGCACATGGCCGTCAGGAAGGCGATGAAGCCGACTCCCAGCACGATCGCCGCCGCGACAGCCACGACGATCACGGGGTTGTCGCTCGTCTCGTATTTCTGCTGGAGCGCCTCGAGGGCCCTCGCGGGCGCCTGTGGGAGTGAGTAAAGGTGCGTCATTGCATTCGACATCTTTGTCTTCCTTCGTGATGGTATCCGATGATCATCGGCTCACCGCGAAGGTATGTGAGAGCGCCTCTCGGTCTCGACCAACGATGAGTCAGTGTTTCTGACTTTCGGCCAGAGGCGGGCTGCATCCGTACGTCGAGGGGGTGATCCCCTCGACGTTCCGCTGGTGGTCCTGACGATGCTGATCAGTGCCTTCGAGGGTGCACCTGCTCGTCCCCGGAGAGATCGACGACCACGAGCCCTCAGCGCGGTCGAACCCGGCCCGCGACCGCGGCTGCGGTCGCGCGTCAGAGGAACAGCGGCACCAGCGACACGATCAGGCCGAGCGCGCCGACTCCGGTGAACACGATCCCGAGCGTCCGCACGACGCGGCGGAAGTGCGGAGGCTCGCCGATCCGCGCCCTCGCCGGGTCGTTCGCGCTGACGACGCCGGTGGTCCAGCCGACCGTCGACGGCTCGCTGCGTCGCAGCCTCCGTTCTCGGAAGTCGTCGCCGGCGAACCAGCGGGCGAGCAGCTCGCCGTCGCGGTCGATGACGGCGATCTCGATCGGCATCCACGGGCCTTCGGTGACTCTGATGAGCGCAGCCACGATCAGCAGCGGCAGGCCCAGCCCCAGCCCGATCCACGACAGCACCTCGGCGACGAGAGCGAGGGTGTCGATGGGGTGCATGCCTTCATCGTAGAGACGTCCTGAGGCATCGGCGGCACAGCGGCTCGATACGCGCTGTGCCGGAATACCGCAGGTGTATTCCGAGATGCGCGTAATGGGAGGCCCCTTTCCTGATCTCTTAGGAGGACCACGACTGGGAGTGGTCCGAGTAGATGCCGAAGATGATGACTGGGGAGTGTGATGTCGTGCGTGCACGCAGAACGATGAGCGGCGACGAGACGTCGGAGAGACGGATCGAGAACGGAACGGGGGCCGTATCGCCGCGGCGAGGCGTCGTCGCGATCGTGGTGGCGATGCTCATGGGCATCGCGGGTCTGCTCGGGGGCGCGCTGCCGGCGGCCGCCGCGCCGACGGTGACCTACCCCGGTGCGATCTCGAACGTGGTGCTCGAGGGGCATAACGGGGGCGGTCCGCTCGAGCAGTGGCAGACGGTGCGAATCTCCGGTGACTGGAGCGTGCCGGAGGGGGCGCACGCCGGGGAGACCTTCGGCATGACCCTGCCTGCCGAGTTCAGCCGTCAGGCCGCGGGCACGTTCGACATCCTCGACCCGGAGACGAACGAGGTCATGGCGACATGCCTCGTCGCCGCGGGGCAGGGGCCCGACATGGTGTGCACGCTCACCGACGCCGTCGAGGGTAAGGAAGACGTGGGCGGCACCTTCTGGATGCAGGCCAGGGCATCGCAGTCCACGACCGACGAGACGGTCGAGTTCGACCTGGGAGACACGATCGAGATCGTCGACCTCCCCGGAGACGGCGGCATCGTGCCCACAAACCCCACGGAGCAGGCGAAGCCCTACAAGTTCGGTGGTCAGACCACGACCGACGGCCGGCTGAAGTGGGTCGTCGGAGTCCCGAGCGGATACGTCACCGACGGATCCTTCACGATCGCCGACACCCTCGACGGCACCCACAGCGCACACCACTACACGGGCGAGGTGCTGCTGCGGCAGCAGGCGGTGGAGAACGGACAGCTCGTGGGCGGCTGGACCGTCCTCGGTCCCGAGAGCTACCAGACGGTGTTCGCCGACGACGGCGGCTCCTTCCGATTCACGGCATCCGGGCTCCCGGACAGCGGCTTCGCCTACGAGCTGATCTATTACACGCAGGCCGACGGCCCGGTGGCGCCGGGCGACGTCTTCGGCAACAAGGCGGTCGTGAACACCTTCGAGACGTCGGCCACGCACACCGTCACCGAGTCGGGGGGAGGAGGCGGCACCGGTGTCGAATTCACCCGGTTCTCGATCATGAAGCAGCTCACCGGCCCGCTGGCAGAGGCCGCGCGCTCGGCGACGTACACCGTGCGGTACTCCGTGAAGGGATCCGATGCCCCCGCCACGGCCATGACGGTGCCGGTCGGCGAGTCCGTCGACAGCACGCGGGCGCCCCTCGGGTCGACCTTCGTGATCGAGGAGGTCGACCTGCCGAGCATCGAGGGCATCGCGTGGGGCCCCTGGACGATCACCGGTGAGGGCGTCGTCGACGTCGGCAACGGAACCTTCGAGGTCACGCCGTCGTCGAAAGCGGGGGTGGCGCTGACACTCACCAACACCGCGAATCCGGTGAAGCCGCCGCCGTCCGTTCCGCCGACGACGCCCCCGCCGTCTGTGCCGCCGACTGTGCCCCCGACCCCGACGCCGCCTCCGGGCGTGCGGACTCCGCCTCCCGGCGGGCTGGCGCTGACCGGAGGCGAGATCGGGTACGGGTTCCTGGCGCTCGCCGTCGCGCTGATCGCGGGTGGCGGCATCGCCACCGGCGTCGCGGCCCGGCGCCGTGCGAGCGCCGAACAGCTCTGAGCGGACGGGACACAGACGACACGAGGCGGTCACCGAAGGGTGACCGCCTCGTGTCGTGTGCCGTGCGCAGTCCCACCCGGAGGCGGGCAGCCGACGGATCAGCGGATCGCGGAGACCGCGCCGCCGACGATGACGGCGACGATCGTCGTCCAGCCGATGATCGCCACGGCCTGCCAGATGAGGATGCGTGCCTTGCCGATGCCGGAGGCGGCGAGCATCGTCGCGGTGAAGTGCGTCGGCAGCAGCAGCGGACCGAGCAGGCTGACGCCCGGCACGCCGTAGCGCTCGAACGCACGCTGGAACTTCTCGCGGCGGGCGCTGCCACGGTCGGTGGCGCCGGCGGCGGCGGTCTCCGAGACACCGCCTCCGACGCTGCCCGCGCCGCCTGCGGCGACCGTCTCCCGGCTCCGCGTGCGCTTCACGATCGCCGAGCGGGCACCGGAGCCGGCGATGACGAGGACCGCGACGCAGAGGAAGTTGCCCACGATCGCGGCGATCGCGGCGATCACCGGATGGATGCCGCCGATGATGCCGATCGACACCGCCCCCTCGCCCTCGATGAACGGGATCGCGCCGGCGAGCGCGATGATGAGCGGCTGGATGAGCTCGGGCACCTGGGCGACGAAGCCCTGGAACGTCTCGATGAGGTTCATGGATCTCTCCCGTTGGTCTGTGCGCCGGTCTCTCCGCCGCGATGAGTACAGTCCATCGCGCATCGTGCGTCGACGGCAGTGTCGAGCCGTCACCGCTTTCCGGGTGGTTCGCCTGCGGCATCCATGACATCTGTCACGCCCGTATCGTGGGGGCATGAGCCCCTCCTCCCGCCCGGTCGATCCGCTCGTCGATCCCCCTCCCGGTCAGCGGCAGCTCGCCCGCGGCATCACCGCGACCTGGTGGTACACGTTCTCGGCCGTGGTCTTCCTCGAGCTGTTCCTCGTGCTGGTGTGGGCACTCCAGGCACTCGCGGTGCCGGGTCCGGGTGCCGGGTGGATCGTCGTGGGCGTCGGCGGACTCGTCTGGTGGCTGTCGACGATCGTGCTGCTGTGGGCCTACCGGCATCGGGTCGACGCCGAGCCCGGCATCGCGTGGACGCGCATCGCCCCGCCGCTGCTGATCGCGGTCGTCTACGGGGTGGTCGCCGGGGTGGTGGTCGACAGCTGGTTGCTCGCGCTGATGCCGGTCGCGCAATCGGTGGTGCTGCTCAACTGGCCCAAGGGCATCCGGCTCCGGGTCGTGGCGCTGATGACCGCCCTGCTCGTGGGCGCCGCGTTCGTCGACGGAGCGAGGGGAGCGGTCCAGCCGGGAGGGCCGGGGTGGATCGCCGCGTTCTACGCGATCCTCATCCCGGCGATGTCGGTGAGCTCGCTCTGGTGGTGGGACGTTCTCGTCACCCTCGATCGCGCGCGGGCCTCGGAGGCGCGTCTCGCCGCGACCCAGGAGCGCCTGCGCGTCGCCACCGACGTGCACGACCTGCAGGGTCACCACCTGCAGGTGATCGCCCTGCAGCTCGAGCTCGCAGAGCGTCTGCTGCCCCTCGACCCTGATGCCGCCCTCGAGCAGTTGCGGGCCGCGCGGGTGAGCGTCGACGAGGCACGCCAGGGCACGCGCGACCTCGCGACCCGGTTCCGTTCGGTGCCCCTCGGCGACGAGGTGGCGAATGCCCGCGATCTGCTCGCGGCCGCCGGTCTCCAGGTGCAGGCGGAGATCGCCCCGGATGCCGATGACGCGCCGTCCTCGGCTCTGGGGCCCGTCATCCGGGAGACCACGACGAATGTGCTGCGCCATGGAGCGGGCGGGCACGCGCGTCTCACCCTGGGGCGCGCGCCCGACGGCTGGCGATACGAGGTGGCGAACGACGTCGGCGCGGATGCCGTGGTGCAGCCGATCGGCTCCGGGCTGGACGGCGTCAGGCGGCGCATCGCGGAGGCCGGTGGCACACTGGAGATCCGCGACGATGAGGGGGAGTTCGTCGTGGTCGTGACGGTGCCCGCAGCGAGGGCGACATCCGACGAGAGGGCGATGCGATGATCCGGGTGCTGCTCGCCGACGACGAGGGGATGATCCGCTCCGCGCTCGCCGCGCTGCTGCGACTCGAGGGGGACATCGAGGTCGTCGCCGAGTGCGTCGACGGCGAGGAGGCCCTCGCCCGGGCGCTGGAGCTGAAGCCCGACGTGTGCCTGCTCGACCTCGAGATGCCCGGACTCGACGGAGTCGAGGTCGCCGAGAAGCTCGGCAGGGCGATCGCCACGCGGTGCGTGGTCGTCACCCGCCACGCGCGCCCCGGAGTGCTGCGGCGCGCCCTCGCCTCGGGCGTCTCGGGGTTCCTGCCGAAGTCGCGGGGCGCCGACCAGGTCGCCGACGTGATCCGCCGCGTCGCCGCGGGCGCGCGGTACGTCGATCCCGAGATCGCCGCCGACGCGCTCAGCGACGAGCGCTCGCCGCTGACCGATCGTGAGCTCGATGTGCTGCGCGCGGGGCGCCGCGGCGAGACCACGGGGCAGATCGCCCGGAGCCTCTCGCTCGCCCCCGGCACAGTGCGCAACCACATCTCCGCGGTGCTGGCGAAGCTCGGGGTCGGCACGCGGCAGCAGGCGGTGCTGATGGCCGAGGCGCGCGGCTGGATCTGAGTCGCGTCAGCGGTGCGCGCGGCCGTCGTGGTCGTGGTCGTGGTCGTGATCGCCGTCGTGGTCGTCGTCGAGGATCATGCCGACCGAGGTGGCGCACGCGTCCCCGCGCCAGGCCTCCAGGCCCTCCCGCACGGCGAAGACCGCGATCACGAGTCCTGCGACCGCATCCGCCCACCACCATCCGAACAGGCTGTTGAGGGCCAGCCCCACCAGGACCGCGGCCGAGAGGTAGGTGCAGATCAGTGTCTGCATCGAGTCGGCGACGGCGGTGCCCGAGCCGATCTCGCGGCCCGCACGCCTCTCGGCGAGCGACACGATCGGCATGATCGCCACGCTCAGAGCGGTGAGCACGAGACCGACCGTGCTGTGCTCCGGTCGTTCCCCGCCGATCAGCGCCCACAGCGAGGTCACCGTGACGTAGACCGCCAGCGCGAAGAACGCGACCGCGATCACCCGCAGCGTGGGCTTCTCCCACCGCTCGGGGTCGCGGCGGGTGAACTGCCACGCGACGGCGGCGGCCGAGAGCACCTCGATGCTCGAGTCCAACCCGAAGCCGATCAGGGCGGCGGAGGAGGCGACGGAGCCTGCGGCGATCGCCACGACGGCCTCGACGAGGTTGTAGACGATGGTGAACGCGACGATGAGACGGATGCGGCGCTGCAGCCGTGCTCGTCGGTCGGGGGTGATCGTGAGGGTCGACATCAGCAGGTGCATCCGTCGGAGTCGCAGCAGTCGGGCTCGACGATCAGCATCACGCGCATCAGCTCGTCCAGTGCCGGGGCGAGGTGCCGGTCGGCGAGCTGATAGCGGCTGCGGCGTCCGTCGGGGATCCCCTCCACGAGA
>NZ_JBEOUR010000038.1:0-34658 GCF_040302605.1 Microbacterium sp. NPDC097977 | reverse complement strand
GCGCGAACGATGAAGGGGACGGATGCGTGCGCATCCGCCCCCTTCGCCGTTCGATGATTACCGGTAGTTGATGAACTGCAGATCGAGGTCGAGATCGGCGCCCTTGAGCAGCGCGATCACGGACTGCAGGTCGTCGCGACTCTTGGACTGCACGCGCAGCTCGTCACCCTGGATCTGGCTCTTCACGCCCTTGGGGCCCTCGTCGCGGATCAGTTTGTTGATCTTCTTCGCGTTCTCCGACGAGATGCCGTCCTTGAGCGTCGAGACGATGCGGAACTCCTTGCCGCTCGCGAACGCCTCACCCGACTCGAGGCTCTTGAGCGAGATGCCGCGCTTGATCAGCTTGCTCTGGAACACGTCGAGCACGGCCTTCGCACGCTCCTCCGTGCCGGCGATGATGAGGATCTGCTCGCCACTCCAGGCGATGGATGCGCCGGTGCCCTTGAAGTCGTAGCGCTGCTCGATCTCCTTGCGGGCCTGGTTCAGGGCGTTCTCGGCCTCCTGGTGATCCACTTTCGAGACGATGTCAAAGGAACTGTCAGCCATGCACAAAGTGTATCGATACCGCCGATTTCCCGCTCTCGTGGAAGCGTTTCCACAACCCCTCTTCTCCAGGCGCCCGGTCACGGCTTGATATCGACGTGCCTCACCGTTGGGATTCCCGTCGATCTCGTTGCAAACTGTAAGCGCTTGCAGTTCATGCAGGTCACCAGTACTCAGAGAGGCACACACCAATGAAGGTGAACAAGAGGGGCATCGTTGCCGCCGGGGTCATCGCGCTCGTTTCGACCCTTTCCCTTGCCGGATGCTCGACCGGGACCGACGGAGGCGACGCGTCCGACGGCGACTCCGGCGGAACGCTGACCGTCTGGGTCGACGCCGAGCGCGTCGACGCGCTGCAGAGCGCAGCGGACTCCTACGAGGAGAAGACCGGGGTCACGGTCGAACTCGTCGGCAAGTCCGTCGACGACATGAAGGACGACTTCATCCAGCAGGTGCCGACCGGCAAGGGTCCCGATGTGGTCATGGGCGCCCACGACTGGCTCGGCGAGCTCTCGACCAACGGCGTCGTGGCACCCCTCGAGCTCGGCGACTCGTCGGCCGACTACCTGCCCGTCGCCCTGCAGGCGGCGACGTACGACGGCACGGTCTACATGCTTCCGTACGCGGTCGAGAACATCGCCGTGCTGCGCAATGCCGACATGGTCCCCGACGCGCCGACGAGCTTCGACGACATGGTCGCGAAGGGCGCCTTCGTCGTCGAGCAGGGCGCCGAGGGCAACCCGTACCACCTGTACCCGTTCCAGACGGCCTTCGGCGCTCCCGTCTTCGGCACCGACGACTCGGGCAGCTACGACTCCGCAGACCTGCAGCTCGGCAGCGCGGGCGGCACGGCCTTCGCCGAGTGGCTCGCCGCCCAGGGGGCAGCGGGCACTCTGAACACCGACATCGACGGCGAGATCGCCAAGCAGCAGTTCCTCGACGGCACCGCGGCCTTCTGGCTCACCGGTCCGTGGAACGTCGGCGCGGCCACCGACGCGGGAATCAACGTCGCCATCGACCCGATCCCGAGCCCCACCGCCGAGACCGCCTCGCCGTTCGCCGGCGTGAAGGGCTTCTTCGTCAGCTCCGAGTCCACGAACAAGGTCGCCGCGAACGACTTCCTCGTCAACTACCTCGGCACCGAAGAGGTCCAGCTCGAGCTGTTCGAGGCCGGCAACGTTCTGCCCGCTCTGACGGCGGCCGCCGACTCCGCGGCATCCGACCCGATCATCGCCGGCTTCCAGGCCGTCGGCGCAGACGCGGTCCCCATGCCCGCCATCCCCGCGATGGGATCGGTCTGGGAGTTCTGGGGCGTCGCAGAGGCGGCGATCATCAACGGCTCCGACCCGACGTCGACCTGGCAGAAGCTGGTCGACGACGTCACCGCGGCCACCGAGTAAGACACCAGCACCATCCCTGCCGGGGCGGACACCGTCCGCCCCGGCAGCTCGACGACGGGGACGAGATGACAGAACTCGCTGAGCCCACGGCTCCCTTGAACAAGCGCCAGCGCCAGGCCGCGAAGATCGCCGACGCGGCGTCCGGTCACATCGGCTGGATGCTGGTGAAGATCCTGCTGCTGGCGGTCGTCGACGCGATCGCGCTCTACGCGGCGTTCGTGCTCTTCGGCCAGCACGAGTGGCTGATGCTCGGCCTCGTCGTCGCCGTCACCGTCCTCGTCAACTACATCTACTTCTCCCGCAAGCGGGTGCCGGCGAAGTACCTGACGCCGGGCATCATCTTCCTGGTGATCTTCCAGGTGTTCACCCTGCTCTACACGGGGTACATCGGCTTCACGAACTACGGCACGGGACACAACGGCACGAAGGATCAGGCGATCTCGTCGCTGCTGGCCTCCGCGCAGGAGCGGGTCGAGGACTCCGCCACGTACCCGGTCACCGTGGTCGAGCAGTTCGGCACCTACGGCCTCCTCGTCACCGATCCCGACTCCGGCGACGCTCTGCTCGGCACCTCCGAGCAGCCGTTGGAGGAGGTCGACGCGGACTTCCAGGGCGGTCAGGCCGTCGCGGTCGACGGGTGGAACACCCTTCCCCTCGCCAAGGTCTTCACTCTCTCCGCCGAGCTCGAGAAGCTGTCGGTGCCGTTCAGCGACGACCCGAACGACGGCAGTCTCCGCGCTCCCGACGGCCAGAAGGGCTACCTGTACGTCTCGACGCTCGAGTACGACGCGGACGCCGACACCATCACCGACACGACGACAGGCGCGGTCTACACCGACACCGGCGAGGGCGCCTTCACCGCCGAGGACGGCGAGGCGCTCCTGCCCGGGTGGCAGACGACGGTCGGCGTCGACAACTTCGTGCGGGCGGTCACCGACGATTCCATCCGCGGACCCCTCATCTCGGTGACGATCTGGACCTTCGTGTTCGCCCTGCTCTCGGTCGCGACCACGTTCTTCCTCGGGCTGCTGCTCGCCCTGGTCTTCAACAACACGCGGATGCGGTTCCGCAACGGCTATCGGATCATCCTGATCCTCCCGTATGCGTTCCCCGCGTTCCTCTCGGCGCTCGTCTGGGCCGGCATGATGAACGAGAGCTTCGGGTTCATCAACCAGGTCATCTTCGGGGGAGCGGAGATCCCCTGGCTCACCGATCCGACCCTCGCGAAGGTCTCCGTGCTCCTGGTGAACCTCTGGCTCGGCTTCCCCTACATGTTCCTCGTCTGCATGGGGGCGCTGCAGGGGATCCCCGAGGATGTGAACGAGGCGGCGGTGATGGACGGCGCGAACCCGTGGCAGGTCTTCCGTCGCATCAAGCTGCCGCTGCTGCTCGTGACCGTCGCCCCGCTGCTGATCTCGTCGTTCGCGTTCAACTTCAACAACTTCAACCTGATCTACATGCTCACCAAGGGCGGACCGCGCTTCGACGATGTGAGCATCCCCGTCGGGCACACCGACATCCTGATCTCGATGGTCTACAAGGTGGCCTTCACCGGTCAGTCGCGTGATTACGGACTCGCCTCCGCCTTCACGATCCTGATCTTCATCGTGGTCGCGACGATCTCGATCGTCAGCTTCCGCAAGACCAAGGCCCTCGAGGAGCTGAACTGACATGAGCACCACGGACACGCGCACCGCCGCACCCGTCACGGTCGAGCGGAACCTCGGCCCCCGTCGTCGTTCGCTCGGTGCCTGGTTCGCCGACACCGGATGGCGTCACGTCGTCGCGATCATCATCAGCGCGTTCGCCCTGTTCCCGCTGCTCTATGTGGTGTCGGCGTCGCTGAACCCGCGCGGAACGCTGACCGGATCGAACCAGCTGTTCTCCGCGATCGGCATCGACAGCTACGTGCGCATCCTCAGCGACCCGCAGAATCCGTACGGCCTGTGGTTCTTGAACACTCTGGTCATCGCCGTCGTCACAGGAGCGGTGACCGTCTTCATCGGTGCACTCGCGGCCTATGCCTTCTCGCGCATGCGATTCGCGGGCCGTCGCATCGGACTCGTCACGATCGTGGTCGTGCAGATGTTTCCGCAGTTGCTCGCGGTGGTCGCGATCTTCCTGCTCATGTCGACCCTGGGCGACTGGTTCCCGGCCATCGGCCTCAACACCCACACCGGTCTGATCCTCGTCTACCTCGGCGGTGCGCTCGGCGTGAACACCTACCTCATGTACGGCTTCTTCAACACGCTGCCCATGGAGCTCGACGAGGCTGCCCGCATCGACGGCGCAGGTCACGCGCGCATCTTCTTCACGATCATCCTGCCCCTGGTGGCGCCGATCCTCGCCGTCGTCGCGCTGCTGTCGTTCATCGGCACGGTCAACGAGTACGTGATCGCCAGCGTCATGCTCGTCGACGTCGACCAGCAGACCCTGGTGGTCGGACTCACCAAGCTCGTCGCCAACCCGCGGTACGCGGACTGGTCGGCGTTCTCGGCGGGCGCCGTGATGGCGGCGATCCCGGTCATGATCCTGTTCCTCTTCCTGCAGCGGTACATCGTCGGCGGGCTCACGGCGGGCGCGACCAAGGGCTGAGCCCTCACCGGATCCACGGTGCGGGCACAGGCCGGTCTCGTCGGATCCTCGTCGGCGTTGCGTCGTCGTGGGTGACGCCCGCGGTCGTACCGTGAGCACATGGCACGAGTCTCGGGACGCAACATGGTGATCAGCTGGATCGCCGCGGTGCTGTGCACGGGCGTGATAGCCGCGCTCGTCTGGTTCGCGATCCCCCTCGTGCCGGCGATCGCCACCTTCGTCGGGGACACGCTGCGCGCCACCAACCCCTGATCACGATCGTCGGACCCGCCTGAAGGAGCAGCGCCGCACCCCGGCTCTGCGACACGTCGGCACGCCTCCGTCGGCGGGCGCGCGGGCGGCGGTAATCTCGCACTGCACACATCCGATGAGAGGCGCACCCCCATGAGTGACCCCGAGGTTCCCCAGCCCGAGCGGCCGAAGGACGTCGATGACGTCGTCGACAGCGCGAACGAGGGACTCGATGCCGCCGCCGCGGCCGGTGCGGGAGTCCCCGGTGCGTCCGCGGACGAGTCGCGGGTGCGTCCTGCCGTCGATCCCGACGTCGCCGCCTTCGAGGCAGCGGAGAACGACCATCCCGGCACCTTCTCGACCCCCGAGCTCAACGATCCGCGGTACCTGGATCCCGAGCCCGACGTGAAGACGGACGCATCGACCGCCGACGACACTGCGGCGTACGTGCCGCCCGTGGCCCCGGAGCGCTCCTCGCTCGCGGGTGACGCGTACTCGTCGAACAGCGACACCGCGACGCGCGTCGTGCCGGCCGAGCCGTCGCCCTCCGACCGCCTGCGGTCCGAGAGCGCCGCCGCAGAGACGGCGGTCGTCGAGCCCGCGGTCGTCCCCGTGCAGCAGCAGCCGATCTTCGTCCAGGCCCCTGAGGCGCCGCGCGAGCGCGGCAACCGCGGGACGGCGGGCGCGATCGGCCTGCTCGCGACCGTGGCGTTCGCCGTGCTGTACCTCGCCGCGACTCTCGGCCTCGGTGCGGTCGCCGGCGACGTCACCGCCGCCAACATCGGAGACGCCGCCCTCGCACCGCTGACGACCTGGGGCTTCTGGGTGCCCGTCGTCGTGTTCTTCCTCGGATTCTGGCTGCTCGGCGCGTTCATCAACCGCGGGCGCTGGGGGCTGTGGGTCGTCTTCGGCATCATCGTCGGCGTGATCGCCTACGGCGGTCACATCCTCGGCGCTCTTCTCGGTGCGCCGTTCTGGCAGCTCACCGCCACCGAAGGCAATGAGCTGGTGTCGTCGCAGCTCTTCCACCCACTCGCGATCGCGGCGTTCGTCTTCGCCCGCGAGCTGACGATCTGGTTCGGTGCGTGGGTGGCCCGCAGCGGCGCACGCAAGACCGAACTCAACGCCGAGGCGCAGCGCGAGTACGAGCGCACGCTCGAAGCCGGCCCGACGCTCTCGCGATAGTCGCGCGCATGTCATCGCCGAACCCCCGTGGACCCGAGTCCGCGGGGGTTTCGGTCGTCTTGGCGCTGGCGCTCGCGACGATCGGCTTCTTCGCGCTGGCCGTGTTCGGCCTCGGCGCGGTCAGCATCGTGACCGACCGCGACATCATCGCGGTCCCCGGACTCGGGCAGGTGCCCGGCGTCGTCGGCATGATCGTCGCGCTGCTGGTCTTCGCGATGTCGCTGCGCGGGGCGCTGCGCAGGACGCGACCGTCGTTCGTGTCCGCTCCCGCCATCGCGCTCGCGACCGCGCTCGCGCATCTGGCGGCGGTGTGGGCCGGGGTGGCCGTCGCGGGCGGAGACCTGATCGTGGCGACGGTGGTCGCCGGCGACCTCGTGCGCGGAGGCGCGAGTGCGGTGCTTCTTCTGGCCGCCGCCATCGCCGCGTGGAGCGGCATCGCCCTCCGGCGCACTCGATCGGAGCGCCCTCGCTGGCCCTGGGAGCGCGACGACGAGGAGTGACGCCCCGCCGTCAGGGAGTGAATAGGCGCGGAGGGGCCGTGTGCGCCGTACGCTCTAGGTGTGGAGCGCTCGTTGGAGACGCAGGTAGACCAGGCCGTCGAGGCCTGGATCCGCTGGGTGCCGCGCTGGGAGCCGGCCACCCACCGAGGCCGCGTCGCGCCCTGCCGGCGGTGCCTCGGATCCCCGATCCTCTCCGCCGCGGGGATCGGATCGAACACGCCGCACGGTGTGCAGCACGGCCTGTCGACCCGGATCAAGACGATCGTCGATCACGCGGTCGCCGACTACACGTCACGCAACCTGCCGATGCTGCAGCGCGAGCTCGACCAGCAGGCCGCCCGCAATCGTGCGCGCAGCTATCGACCCGCCGAGAACCTCGACCCGGAGTTCGACGGCCTCCCGCTCGACCCCGAACCCGTCGCCGGTGCGCCCTTCCTCTTCACCATCGCCGGCATGGCCGACGAGGCTCTCGCCGACCTGCCCCCGCTTCCGCCGCTGAGCGATGAGGCGAAGGCGGCGCTGCGGCAGGAGGTGTCGCTGGCCGACGAGTACGCCAACATGGTGGGGCGCGAGATCTGCCGCATCCTGCTGCGCCACCGCATCTACATCCAGGCGGCCATCTCGCAGCATGTCGAACCGCAGATCGAGGCGCTCCTGGCGGAGCTCACCGAGTCGCTGGACTCTCCTTTCGACTCCGATCAGGCCTAGGCGCCGGGCAGCCGCGCTCCCGCGCAACACGGTGCGCGTCTGCGTATCCGCTGAGAGACGCGCCCGCGACTGGCGACGGCAGTGCGCCATAGGTATCGTTTTTCGATAGATACCCATTGGCGATCGATAGGCGAACCATGCAACCTCGTATCTCCCGCGCTCTCAAGGCGCTCATCGTCCTCCTTCTCGGCCTCCTGGTCGCCAGCCAGACGCTGGTGATCCCCGCGGTCGCCCGCATCACCGCGATCCGCAACCCCGACGTCGACCAGCTGGAGGTCCCGGGGATCATCGGGGCGGTGATCTTCATCGGGCTCATCGAGGTGACGCTCGTCTGCGTCTGGTTCCTGCTCTCGCTGGTGCAGACCGATCGCATCTTCCGCGTCGAGGCGTTCCGCTACGTCGACATCATCCTCGGCGCGCTCGTCGCCGCGGGGTTGCTGATCCTCGTCTCCTATGTCGTCATCGTCGGCAGTCGCGCCGTGTCGCTGTCCCTCACGCTGCTGGCCGTGCTCGGCATCGTGGTGAGCGCGGCGCTCGCCCTGCTCGTCGTGGTGCTGCGCGGGCTCCTGCGCAAGGCGCTGGAACTCGAGCAGGATCTCTCGGAAGTCGTCTGATGCCCATCGTGATCGATCTCGACGTACAGCTCGCCATGAAGAAGATGAGCGTGCAGGACTTCGCGGATGCCATCGGGATCACCCCCGCGAACGTCGCCGTGCTCAAGAACGGCAGGGCCAAGGCCGTGCGCTTCACGACGCTCGAGGCCATCTGCCGGGTGCTGGAGTGCCAGCCGGGCGACATCCTGCGCTGGGTGCCCGAGACGGAGGAGCAGTCATGACCCCCGCGTCGCTGGAGTCCTCGTCGCCGTCGACCGATGAGCTCACCTGGGGCGAGGCCGTCGCCCGGTACCTGCTCGACCTCGGAGCGTGCCCGGTGTGTCAGGCCGAGCTGGCGGACGGATGGTGCCGCACGTGCGGTTCGGACCTGCGCGGTCCCGTCGGATCGGAACTGTGGAGCGCGTCTCTGACGGCCGCCGGTGCGATGCGAGCGAGGGATGCGGTGCTGCGGCGCATCCCGCCGGTCGCTGCCGAAGGAACCGCCGCACCGTCGGCACTCACCGCGCCGTCGCCCGCCGTATCGGCGTCGGAGCCGTCCCGTGCGCCGGCGGGCGCGGATCCCGTGGCCACCTCGACGGCCGGGTCCGCATCGCAGAGCAGCGCGACGCTGCAGTCCGTGCTCGCAACGGCGGGTGCAGGGCTCGTCGCCGTCGCCGCCGTGGTGTTCACCTATCTCAACCCGGATCTCGCCGACCGCGCCCTGCGCAGCGTGATCGTCGGGCTCATCACCCTGCTGTTCCTCGGGGGAGCGTGGCTGCTCGCCCGCCGTGGACTGCGGTTCTCGGCCGAGGCCGTCGGGGCGCTGGGGCTGGTGTTCGCCGGCCTCGACATCCACGCGGTCGCCCAGCTCGCGGCGCCGGAGGTGCATCCGTGGCTCAGCGCCGCCGTCATCACGGCTGTCGTCGCCCCGGCCGTGCGGAGCGCGGGGCGACGTCACCGCATCAGGGTCTGGCAGTGGGTGGCCGTCGTGGCGCTGACGCTGACCCCGGCGATGCTGGGCCTGGCCGGAGCGACGGCGCTCACGGCCACGGCAGGCGCACTCGGCATGGCGTTCGCGGGCGCCGCCGCCATCGACTTCCTGCGGCCGCCCGCACCCGAACGGGTCACCCTCGTCGGGGCGCAGGTGATCGCGACCATCGCGGCACTCGTCCTGATGTGGCGGATCGAGATCGACGACGTCTCGCTGTTCCTGCTCGTGACGAGCGGGCTGCTCGCTCTGGTCGCCTCGCACGCCCTCATCGCCGGGCGTCAGGCGCTGACGCCGCTCTGGTCGTTCGTCGCCGGCGCGACGGGGGCGGCGGCGATCCTGCTCGCGGTCTATGCGATCCCCTCCGTTCGCGAGATCGACGCCTCCTGGCAGCTCGCGATCGCGCCCGCTGCGGCATCCGCGGCCCTGGTGCTCGTCGGAGCGCTCCTGCCGCTGCCGCACCGTGTGCCGCGGGGCCCCGTCGCGGGCGGAGCGCTGACCGTGTTCGCCCTGCCTGTGCTGGCGCTCCTCGCCTCGGCCGCGGTCACCGGCGCGCTCACGGTCGCCGCCTTCGTCGGCGAAGCGCCCTGGGTCGACGGCTCCGGAGTGGTCGGAGGGGGCACGCCCCTCGGCCTCGGCGTGGTGGGTGCCGGTCTCGGCGCCTTCCACCTCCTCGCGCGCACACGGATCGGCATCGTGCGGCTCGCCCCCGCTGCATCCCGGCTGTCCCTCGTCGCCGTCGCCCTCGCCCTGCTCGTGCTGGGCTGCGGCGGTCTGCTCGTGCTGCCCGCGGCGATCGCCGTGCTGGCGGGGTCGGCTGTGGCCGTCGCCGCCGCGATCCGGTGGATGCCCGCGCACGTGGCGGGCAGGGGCGTGCGCGTGATCCTGGTCGTCGCCGCGCATCTCGCGCTCCTCGCGACCGTCATGGTCGCCTGGCGCGACACCGCGGCCGTACCCGGCGCGGGGGCGGCGACGCTGATCGGTCTGGTCGCCCTCGCCGGGGTGCAGCCGTCGCGATGGCGCTTCCTCTACGTCGGAGCCGGGTTCTCGTACGCACTGGTCGTCGTCGCGACAGCACTGGGGGAGGGCGGGGTCGACGGGATCGCACGGCTGTGCCTCACCGCATCCGCCGGTCTCCTGGTCGCGATCGCCACCACCTACCTGCCCCTCGTCGGCGCGCGGAGCTGGCAGGCGGTGCTCGTCGTCTCCGCGGTCCCCTTCGGGATCGGGGTGCTGCAGGTGATCGAGGAGCGCAGCGGATGGACCGCCCTGTCGACCGGGCTGATGTTCGTGCTCGCACTGACGCTGCTGCTGACCCGGCGACCGGGTCTCACCGTGCCCGTGCGCACGGCGGCTGCGGCGATGCTCGTGCCGACGCTCGCCGTGGTGGTCGTCTGTCTCGGCGCCCAGCTGCTCGACTCGAGCGGATCGCCCGTCGCCCTCCCGATCGTCGCGGTGCTCGTCGGTCTGGCGCTCCCGGCATCCACCCTCCTCCGCGATGTGCTCCGGAATCGGGGGCGTTCGGCCCTCGCCGCGGATGCCGCGCGGGTGGCGATCGAGGCCTCCGCACTGCTCACCGGAATGATCGCGGTCGGTCTCTCCGTGGGGCGCGAGGCCGCCGGTCTCGGCACGACCCTGATCGTGCTCCTGGTGATCGGCCTCGGCGCCGTCGCCGCAGGACTCTTCAGCGCCCGGCGCTACGCGTGGTCCGTCGCCGGGGCGTCGTTCACCGGGGCCCTCTGGTGCGTGTGGGGGATCACCGGGGTCGACCTGTTCGAGGCTTACCTGCTCCCGCCGGCGCTGGGGGCCGCGGTCGTCGCGGTGCTCCTCACGATCCGGGGGCGGCGGGCGACCGCCCTGTACTCCGCCGGCCTGCTGATCGCGCTCGGCCCGATCCTCGCGCTCATCTCTCTCGCGGAGCCCGAGACGGCAGACGGGCCGTCGCCCGTCGTCTGGCGCGTGGCGGGGCTCCTCGCGGCATCCTGGGGGCTGCTCGCCCTCGAGAAGGCGATCGGCGGGGGTCGTGCCGGGCTCCGGCGGCGCCGACTGCGGGCGCTCCGCATGCCGACGCTGGTGGCCGCGGGGCTGGCGGCGACGGCCGGGCCGATCCAGGGCATGAGGATCGGGCTGGGCGGCGATCTGCCGTCGCTGCACGGGGCGGGGCTGTTCGCGCTGTGCCTCGGCGTCAGCGCCGTCGGAGCCGCAGCCCTCGCCCTCGCCGCTGCGGGCATCCGCCGAGCGGCCGGCAGCGCGTCGGCGCTGCGGCGCACACGCTGGCTGGGCGCGCCGGCCGCGCTCGCTCTCGCCGCAGGCACCTGGTTCGCGATCGAACGCGACTGGTTCTCGATCTGGCCGATGTGGATGCTGATGATCGCCTACCTGGTCGCGACGGTGGCGGTCGCCGCCCGCACGGTGGTCGGCACGACCACCGCCCCACCGACGTGGTTCCTGTTCGCGATCGCGTTCGTGACCGCCGTCGTGGCGTGGAGTCCGCGCGACCTGAGGGTCGAGTGGTTCTCGCTGCCGTTGGGAGCGTTCCTCCTCGTCGCCGGCGCGATCGCCCTCCTGCGGGGGCCGGATCCGCACCCCGACCCGCGGCGGGCGTCGCTCGACAGTTGGCCGGGGCGCTGGACAGGCTCGTGGGCGCTGCTCGCCCCGGGGATCGCGACGATGATGCTGGCCTCGGTCGTCTCCACGTTCACGGATCCGCTCACCTGGCGGGCGATCCTGGTCATGGTGCTCGCCCTCGCCGCCATCCTGGTCGGCTCGAGGAACCGTCTGGCGGCGCCCTTCCTGCTCGGCCTGATCGTGCTGCCGATCGAGAACGTCTTCGTGTTCTCCGTGCAGATCGGTCGCGGCATCGAGTCGATGCCGTGGTGGATCACGCTCGCGGTCATGGGCGCGGTGCTCCTGATCATCGCGGTGACCGCCGAGCGCAGGACGGGGGAGGCTGGAACGGTCGCGGCGCGGATGCGCGATCTGCGCTGAGGGACGAGGCCGGAGCCGCCGCTCATTTGACCGCCACGTTACGCGGCATTACACTTGATCAGGTGTGTGCACGTCTCGACGTGCGTGCTGGGCGTCGGCTCCATGGCCGATCCGCCCCCACGGCATACCCACCACTGCAAAAGCCCGTCGATTCCGGCGTGCCGGTGGGTCATGATGTGAAACCCATCACGCTGTCACCGTGCAGCACTATGAGGAGAGAACGTGCCAACCATTCAGCAGTTGGTTCGCAAGGGTCGCTCGCCCAAGGTCACCAAGACCAAGGCGCCGGCGCTCAAGTCGAACCCCCAGCAGGCCGGGGTCTGCACCCGCGTCTACACCACCACCCCGAAGAAGCCGAACTCGGCGATGCGCAAGGTCGCTCGTGTGAAGCTCCGCAACGGGACCGAGGTCACCGCGTACATCCCGGGTGAGGGTCACAACCTTCAGGAGCACTCCCTTGTGCTCGTCCGTGGCGGTCGTGTCAAGGACCTCCCCGGTGTTCGTTACAAGATCGTCCGTGGCGCCCTGGACACCCAGGCCGTCAAGAACCGTAAGCAGGCTCGCAGCCGCTACGGCGCGAAGAAGGGCTGAGTCCAATGCCTCGTAAGGGTCCCGCCCCCAAGCGTCCCGTCGTCAACGACCCGGTATACGGCGCTCCGATCGTCAGCCAGCTGGTCAACAAGATCCTGGTCGACGGCAAGAAGTCGCTGGCCGAGTCGATCGTCTACAACGCCCTCAAGGGCGTCGAGGCGAAGAACGGTCAGGATGCCGTCGCCACTCTGAAGAAGGCGCTCGACAACGTGCGCCCGACTCTCGAGGTCAAGAGCCGCCGCGTCGGTGGCTCGACCTACCAGGTTCCGGTCGAGGTCAAGCCGCACCGCGCGAACACCCTCGCGCTGCGCTGGCTCGTCAGCTACGCCAAGGGCCGTCGCGAGAAGACGATGACCGAGCGTCTCCAGAACGAGATCCTCGACGCGTCGAACGGTCTCGGCGCCGCCGTCAAGCGTCGTGAAGACACGCACAAGATGGCCGAGTCGAACCGCGCGTTCGCTCACTACCGCTGGTAAACAGCTTCGCCGGCCCTCGGCCACACGCCGAGGGCCGGCACCCCCTCTTCGCAGTACGACTGCCAAAAAGATAAGGACACTCCTGTGGCACAAGACGTGCTCACCGACCTGAGCAAGGTTCGGAACATCGGCATCATGGCTCACATCGATGCTGGCAAGACCACCACGACCGAGCGCATCCTGTTCTACACGGGCGTCAACCACAAGCTGGGCGAGACCCACGACGGTGCCTCGACCACCGACTGGATGGAGCAGGAGAAGGAGCGCGGCATCACGATCACGTCTGCCGCCGTGACCTGCTACTGGAACAAGAACCAGATCAACATCATCGACACCCCCGGTCACGTGGACTTCACGGTCGAGGTGGAGCGCTCGCTCCGCGTCCTCGACGGCGCTGTCGCCGTGTTCGACGGCAAGGAGGGCGTCGAGCCCCAGTCCGAGACCGTGTGGCGTCAGGCCGACAAGTACAACGTCCCCCGCATCTGCTTCGTCAACAAGATGGACAAGCTCGGCGCGGACTTCTACTTCACCGTCGACACCATCATCAACCGCCTCGGCGCCAAGCCGCTGGTCATCCAGCTGCCGATCGGCGCGGAGAACGACTTCATCGGCGTCATCGACCTCGTCGAGATGCGTGCGCTCGTCTGGGCGGGTGACTCCAAGGGTGACGTCACCATGGGCGCCTCCTACGAGATCCAGGAGATCCCGGCCGACCTCAAGGAGAAGGCCGACGAGTACCGTCAGCAGCTCCTCGAGACCGTCGCCGAGACCGACGACGCTCTGCTCGAGAAGTTCTTCGGTGGCGAAGAGCTGACCGTCGCCGAGATCAAGGGCGCGATCCGCAAGCTCACCGTGGCTTCCGAGATCTACCCGGTGCTCTGCGGTTCGGCGTTCAAGAACCGCGGCGTGCAGCCGATGCTCGACGCGGTCGTCGACTACCTCCCGAACCCGCTCGACGTGGGCTCGATCGAGGCGCACGACCCGAAGGACTACGACACGATCATCGAGCGTCACCCCGACGCGAAGGACCCGTTCGCAGCCCTCGCGTTCAAGGTCGCGGTGCACCCGTTCTTCGGTCGCCTCACCTACGTGCGCGTCTACTCGGGTCAGCTCGACTCCGGTGCCGCGGTCATCAACTCGACCAAGGGCAAGAAGGAGCGCATCGGGAAGATCTTCCAGATGCACGCCAACAAGGAGATCCCGGTCCCCTCGGTCACGGCGGGCAACATCTACGCCGTCATCGGTCTGAAGGACACCACCACCGGTGACACCCTGACCGACCCGGCCTCGCCGGTCGTCCTCGAGTCGATGACGTTCCCCGAGCCGGTCATCGAGGTCGCCATCGAGCCGAAGACCAAGGCCGACCAGGAGAAGCTGGGTGTCGCCATCCAGAAGCTCGCTGAGGAGGACCCGACCTTCCGCACGGAGCTCAACCCCGAGACCGGTCAGACGACCATCAAGGGCATGGGCGAGCTGCACCTCGACATCCTCGTCGACCGCATGAAGCGCGAGTTCAACGTCGAGGCCAACGTCGGCAAGCCGCAGGTCGCGTACCGCGAGACGATCCGCAAGGGCGTCGAGAAGTACGACTACACGCACAAGAAGCAGACCGGTGGATCGGGGCAGTTCGCGAAGATCCAGTTCAACATCGAGCCGCTCGACCTCGACGACGAGAAGACGTACGAGTTCGTCAACGCGGTCACCGGTGGTCGCATCCCGCGTGAGTACATCGGCTCGATCGATGCCGGCTTCCAGGACGCGATGAACGTCGGCGTGCTCGCCGGCTACCCGATCGTGGGCGTCAAGGCGACCATCGTCGACGGTGCGGCGCACGACGTCGACTCCTCGGAGATGGCGTTCAAGATCGCCGGATCGATGGGTATGAAGGAAGCCCTGCGTCGGGCGAGCCCGGCGCTCCTCGAGCCGCTCATGGCGGTCGAGGTGCGTACTCCCGAGGAGTACATGGGCGACGTCATCGGCGACCTGAACTCGCGTCGTGGCCAGATCCAGTCGATGGAGGATGCCGCAGGCGTCAAGGTCGTCCGGGCACACGTCCCGCTGTCCGAGATGTTCGGCTACATCGGCGACCTGCGCTCGAAGACCTCGGGCCGCGCCGTCTACTCGATGGAGTTCAACAGCTACGCTGAGGTTCCCCGCGCAGTGGCCGACGAGATCGTCCAGAAGAACAACGGCGGCGAGTGACACTTCCTGGGAGTCGGGCCCAGGCCCGACTCCCAGGTCCCCTACAACTTCACATTCCCTCTCTACTAAACTGAGAAACTAACCCGTAGAGAACCGGTCGCAATCCAGTGCCCGGTCACCTCTACACGACGTCCTGAGGAGGACCCAGTGGCTAAGGCCAAGTTCGAGCGGACCAAGCCGCACGTCAACATCGGAACGATCGGTCACGTTGACCACGGCAAGACCACGCTCTCCGCAGCGATCTCGAAGGTGCTTGCTGACAAGTTCCCGTCTGACACCAACGTGCAGCGCGACTTCGCTTCCATCGACTCGGCGCCGGAAGAGCGCCAGCGTGGTATCACCATCAACATCTCGCACATCGAGTACGAGACCCCGAAGCGCCACTACGCGCACGTCGACGCCCCCGGCCACGCCGACTACGTCAAGAACATGATCACCGGTGCTGCGCAGATGGACGGCGCGATCCTCGTGGTCGCGGCCACCGACGGCCCGATGGCTCAGACCCGTGAGCACGTTCTGCTCGCCAAGCAGGTCGGCGTGCCGTACCTGCTCGTCGCGCTGAACAAGGCCGACATGGTCGACGACGAGGAGATCCTGGAGCTCGTCGAGCTCGAGGTCTCCGAGCTCCTCGCCTCGCAGGGCTTCGCCGAGGACGCTCCTGTCGTCCGCGTCTCCGCTCTGAAGGCACTCGAGGGTGACGAGAAGTGGACCCAGTCCATCCTCGACCTCATGGAGGCCGTCGACAACAACGTCCCCGACCCCGTGCGCGACAAGGACAAGCCGTTCCTGATGCCCGTCGAGGACGTCTTCACGATCACCGGTCGTGGAACCGTCGTCACCGGCCGCGCCGAGCGTGGCACGCTGGCCATCAACTCCGAGGTCGAGATCGTCGGACTTCGTCCGACCGTCAAGACCACGGTCACGGGTATCGAGATGTTCCACAAGCAGCTCGACGAGGCATGGGCCGGCGAGAACTGCGGTCTCCTGCTCCGTGGAACCAAGCGCGAGGACGTCGAGCGCGGCCAGGTCATCGTCAAGCCGGGTTCGGTCACGCCGCACACCGACTTCGCGGGCACCGCGTACATCCTGTCCAAGGATGAGGGTGGGCGTCACAACCCGTTCTACACGAACTACCGCCCGCAGTTCTACTTCCGCACCACCGACGTCACCGGCGTCATCACGCTGCCCGAGGGCACCGAGATGGTCATGCCCGGCGACACCACCGACGTGACGGTCGAGCTGATCCAGCCGATCGCCATGGAGGAGGGCCTCGGCTTCGCCATCCGTGAGGGTGGACGCACCGTCGGCGCCGGTACGGTCACGAAGATCATCAAGTAAGCTTCTGCTTCCTGACACAGGGGTCGGACCTTCGGGTCCGGCCCCTTTGTCGTACATCCCTTTTCCGTCACCGCCGTCGCCCGACCAGGGCAGAGGAGGAACGCCGTCATGACGCAGATCCAGGTGGGTCCGCCGCCGCCGCGCAGCTACGCGCGGCTGTGGGTATCGACGCTGCTGCTGGTCGTCTATGCATCCTTCGTGCTGCTCGTCACCATGTGGCCGCAGCCCGAGCAGCTCGAGTTCGACAGCATCGCCGGGCGCGTGCTGCGCGCTCTGCACAACATCGGCGTGCCGCAGTCGTTCGGCTACGACAAGCTCGAATTCACCGCCAACATCGGCATGTTCGTCCCTCTCGGCTTCCTGCTCGGTCTCGCCCTCGCCCGCTCGGCGTGGTGGGTGGCGATCTTCCTGCTGCCCGCGTTCTCAGGGGCCATCGAGTTCACCCAGGGCATCGCGCTCGACGAGCGGGTGTCGACGGTGCTCGACGTCCTCTCCAACACCATCGGCGGCTACCTCGGTCTGCTGCTCGCGATGATCCTGCGCGCGATGATCCACGCCAGGGACCGCACCAAGATCGAACGTGAACTGTGGGAGCGTCGCGCCGCGGCCGCCGAGCTCCAGAGGCAGAACGCGGCACGCGCGCAGGCGGCGGCCTCCTCGCACCAGATGCCGGCGCCGGCCGCCGCCCGCATCGCCGAGCCCGACCCGGTCACCCGCGTGCTGGATGCGGATTTCTGGGAGACCGGCGACGCCCCGACCGTCCGCCTCCCGCTATGACCGGCACCTCGGCACGGCGCCCCTCCGCCGACGACATAGGCTGGGCATGATGAACGAGCCGACGACTCCCGCAGAAGCCTCGCCGACCGTTGCAGCGCACGCTGCGCGTACGCTGTCCACCCGCAAGATCATCCTGCTGTCCATCGCGGGTGTGCTGGTCGTGGCGCTCGTAGCCACCCTGCTGGTGTTCCGTCCCTGGGAGGCGCGCGCGGAGGCGCGACCGGCGCCGATCCCGAAGTCGCAGACGCAGGTGGAGCCTGCCCTGGGAGAATGCACGGCTCCGCCCGAGGGGGACGGTTCGTCTCCCGGATTGGCGCCCGCGGCAGCGGACGATGCCTTCGGCGGATGGGAGCAGCGGCTCAACGACACGGCGGCCACCACGCGCTTCTCCGCGTCGGAGGATGTCCGTGAGGGGCTCACGTCCCTGTCTCTGACCAGCGGGACGGGCGCGCAGCCGCCGGTCCCCGAGAGGTTCGAGCAGTCCGTCCCGGTCACCACCGGAGAGACCCTGACGGTCGCCTTCTCGAGCAAGGCCGCGACGGCCGGGAGCCAGGTGTCGATCGTCCTCGGCCCGAACGCCGTGGCAAAGCGTCTCGCCATCCCCGACGGCGCCGAGTGGGCGGATACCTCCGTCAGCTACACGGTCCCGCGCGGAATGGCGTCGCTGAGCGTGGCCATCGAGATCACGTCGCTTCAGGGCGAGGTGCTGATCGACGGGCTCACCGTGCAGCGCAACGGCACCGAGCTGCTCGTCAACGGCGGTTTCGAAGACACCTCGGCCGTTCTCAGCATCGACAACGCGACTCTGCTCTTCGACGGAGCTCCCGATTCCCGGGACCTGAACGTGCGCACGCGCGTCGCCGCAGCGACGACGATCGCCTGGTGCGTGTCCGGCGGGGAGACCGAGTACGGGGGCGTGTCGACGTTCGAGGACGGGCTCGTGCAGGTTCCGGTCGTGTACAGCGATCCCGGCCTGTACACGGTGAAGATCTCCATGCACCATGCGGGTCAGCTCATCGAACGATCTGCGACCTTCGGGGTCGTGCCGCCGCGCAACGGGGTCCCCTCGGGGATCGGCATCGCCGCTCACTTCCAGGGCGGGGTGGCGCGGATGACCAACGCGCCCGCCACGCTCGCGATGCTGGGGGCGGACAGCGTGCGGTTCGAAGTTCCCTGGCAGCGCATCGAGAAGGAACCGGGGGTGTACACCTACCCGCAGTACATCGACCAGGTGATGGGCGCGTACGAGACGGCGGGCATGTCGGTCCTGACCGTCCCCGCGTACTACAACCCCCTCTACGACCAGGGCAAGACGCCGTCCACCGATCGGGGGCTGCAGGGCTACTCGGCCTACACGGGCGCGCTCCTGTCGAAGTACCCCGCCAGCGGCGGTCTCACGGAGATCTACAACGAGTACGACCACATCTTCAACACGGGAGCGTGCGGCACGACGCCCGACTGCTACATGCGGATGCTGGTGCCGGCCGCTGCCGCAGCGAAGGCGACGAACCCCGCCGCGACGGTCTACGGCCCCTCGACGGCGGGGATGCAGGTGCGCTTCGACTGGCTCGCGCCGTTCATCGCGCAAGGGGGGCTGGATCACGTCGACGTCCTGACCTTCCACCCCTACACGCAGCCGGAAGGACCCACGCTCCTGGACTCGCAGCTGCAGGAGCTGAACGGGATGATCGCCGCCGCCAAGCCCGGCGTCGATGTGCCGATCTCCTTCACCGAGATGGGATGGGCCACGGTGGACGGGTGGGTCAGCCGTGACGAGCAGGCGGCCTACACCGCGCAGACGGCTCCGATCGCGCTCAGGGCGGGCGTCGACAGCATCTACTGGTTCACGCTGGCGGACACCGGTTCCGACCGGTCGAATTACGAAGCCAGCTTTGGATTCTTCGAGACCGCGAGCACGTTCACTCCGAACACCTACCAGCCCAAGACCTCCGCGATCGCTCTCGCCGTCAGCCAGAGGATGCTCGGCGGAGCCACGTTCTCCGCGGAGGAGAACTGGGGTGAAGGGGTGAATGCGTACACGTTCACCGCCGCGGACGGGCGCACGATCACCGCCGCCTGGGCCCCGGATGCTCCGGCGTCCGTGGCGGTGGAGGACCTTCCCGACGGCAAGGTGCTCGACATGAACGGACGGCAGGTGGACGCCGAGGACTCCCTCGACATCGGGGAGGCCCCCGTGTATCTGGTTCACAACGACTGATCGCCGCTCGTCCGGACGAGAAGGCGCGCGTCGGAGCCGCTGATACGATTGGCCGCGTCTTTGTCTCTTTTTCACGGAAGTATTGGTATGTCGCGAGTACTCATCACCGGTGGCGCCGGGTTCATCGGGTCGCGGCTGGCGGTCAGCCTCCACGAGCGTGGCGATGAGGTCATCGTGCTCGACACCTTGAGCGAGCAGGTCCACGGCCCCGACCCCGAGACCACGTCGGCCACCTATCCCGTCGCCGCGAAAGTGGCGACGGTGATCCGGGGATCGGTCACCGACAGAGACGACGTGAAGCGCGCGCTGAACGGTGTGGACGTCGTCGTCCATTTCGCGGCGGAGACCGGTACCGGTCAGTCGATGTACGAGATCGAGCGCTACGTCGACGCGAACATCCGGGGCACCGCCGTGCTGCTCGAGGCGATCGCCGAGTCGGACCACCCGGTGCGCCGTGTCGTCGTCGCGTCGTCGCGTTCGGTCTACGGTGAGGGCGCCTACGAAGACGCGACCGGCGCGGTCCGATACCCGGAGCACCGCCCCGACGAGCAGCTGTCGCGGGGTGTGTTCGACGTCGTCGGTGATGACGGTGAGCCGCTGACGTGCATCGCCACGGGCGAGGAGTCGGTTCTGCATCCGTCGTCGATCTACGGCATCACGAAGCAGGTTCAGGAGCAGCTGGTTCTGACCGCGGCGCGATCGCAGGGCATCGAGGCCGTCTCCCTCCGGTTCCAGAACGTCTACGGGCCGGGGCAGTCGCTCACCAACCCGTACACGGGGATCCTGTCGATCTTCACCTCGCTTCTGCTCGCGGGGCGGCAGATCAACGTGTTCGAAGACGGCGAGGAGTCGCGCGACTTCGTCTTCATCGACGACGTCGTGGCGGCGACGGTCGCGGCGATCGACAGCGACACCGCGGACGGGCAGGCGATCAACGTCGGGTCGGGCGAGCCGACCACCGTCCTGCGCGTCCTGCAGCTGTTGGGAGCGGCGTACGCCGTCGAACCCGACCACTACGTGAGCGGCGACTACCGTCTCGGCGACATCCGCCACAACTACGCCGACCTCCGCAAGGCAGAGCGGCTGCTCGGGTTCGCCCCGCAGCTCTCGGTGGAGGAAGGGATCCGGCGTTTCGCCGAGTGGGCTCGAGATGAACAGACCGATGCGGACGCGTACAAGGGGTCTCTCGGAGAGCTCCAGGATCGCGGCCTTCTCCGTTCAGTGAACTCGTGAGGCTCGCGTTCATCACGCCCTCGTTCTTCGGGTACGAGGAATCGATCGCCCAGGCCTTTCGCGACCGCGGGGTCCAGGTGGACCGGTTCGACGAGCGGCCGAGCAACTCCGCCGTCTCGCGCGCTGTCCTGCGCGTGGCTCCGAAGCTCGCGGCACGACGTGTGCGTGCGCACTTCGACGACATCGTGCGACAGATGAGCGAGCACCGATACGATGCGCTGCTCATCATCAAGGGCGAGAACCTGCCTCCGTACGTGCTCCGTGCCTTCTCCGAGCGCAACCCGAACGCCGTGCGGATCTTCTACACGTTCGATTCCCTCGCGAACAGCGGTCGATGCGTCGACCTGTTCCCTGATCTCGATGTGCGGTACTCCTTCGACCGCGGCGATGTGGCGGCGCGGGACGACCTGCGGTACAAGTCGCTGTTCTTCGCCAGGGAGTTCGCGGAGGTCAGGGGCCGGGAGCGGGCATTCGACGCATCGTTCGTCGGCACCCTGCATTCGGATCGATACAGCTTCTACCACGGCGTGGTCCGAAGCCTTCGCCCTGAGCGCTGCTTCGCGTTCTTCTACTCCCCGGCGAGATGGTATTTCGCACTCCAGCGCGTGTTCGACCGCCGGATGCGCGGTATCGCCGCCCGCGAGGTCAGCGTCGACAAGATGCCGCGGTCGCGCGTCGCCGAGGTGTTCGGGTCCTCGCGAGCCGTCGTGGACTATCAACGCCCCGGCCAGGACGGACTCACCATGCGGACCTTCGAGGCCCTGGGCAGCGGCGCCGCGCTGATCACCGCGAATCGCGCCATCCTCGACGAGAGCTTCTACGACCCCGCGCGCATCCTCGTGGTTCCCCGCGATGCGGACTCGATCGACGGCGACGCCGTCCGAGAATGGGTCTCGACCCTCGACGACGAGTGGTCCGCGGAAGACTTCGACCAGTACGGCATCGACGCGTGGGTCGGCGAGTTCCTCCGCGACGTGACCCCGGGGGGCGACGTATGAGGATCGTCATCGATGCGCTCGGCGCACCCGCGGAGTCCGGGGGTATGCGTGTGCACGCCGAGGAGCTCATCCGCACGTGGACCGAGGTGTTCCCCGCGGACGAGCTCATCGTCCTCGGGTACAGCTGGCTCGAGGACTCCTTCCGCGGCGTCGAGGGCGTGGAGGTCGTCACGGCGAAGGGCAAGGCGGCGCGGTACACCGGTCAGATCTTCTGGACCGCGCAGGTCTTCCGCCGCCGGCATGCCGACGCGCTTCTCTCGCTCTCGACGATCGTGAGTCCCCTCGTCCCCTCCGACCGCACGGCGTGCTTCATCCACGACTGGCGGCACAGGCTGAACCCGGCCGAGTTCGGCCGTGCGCAGCGTCTGTACCGTCGCCTGTGGCAGCTGTCGATCCGCCGTGCCGGCACGACCTTCGCCATCTCGGAGAAGACGCGGCGGGAGACGGAGAGGTTCGCTCGGCCGGCTCGCCTCGTGGTGGCCGAGAACGGCGACGATCACGCACGCAGATGGGGCGTCGAGCGAATCGTCGATCAGGGGACTCCCACGATCCTCACCTTCGGCCATTTCGCCAGCAAGCGGCCGGAGCTCGTGATCGACGCGGTGTCGGTGCTGCGCCGGCACGGTGAGGATCACCGGTTGGTGGTCCTCGGAGCCAAGGGCGACTATCGCGAGGAGCTCCGAGCGAAGGCCGAGGTCGCATCGGTCTCGGATCTCGTGGAGTTCCCCGGTTTCGTCACGGACGACACCCTCCATCGGTCGGTGAGCTCGGCATCCGTCCTCGCACTCGTGTCCAGCGACGAGGGATACGGCATGCCGGTGGTCGAGGGAGCGTACTTCGGAGTGCCCACCGTCGTCACCGCGGACAGCGGCCTCGTCGAGATCCACGGAGACCGGGTCGTTCCGGCCGAGGCGACCGGAGAGTCGGTCGCCGGCGCGATCCTCAGGGCGCGGGCGTCCGGACCGGAACGGGGAGCGGATGCGCACCCGTGGTCCGACACGGTCCGCACCGTACGGGACTCGCTGCGCGCACGCGCGCGGACGAAGGTGCGAGGCGAGTGATGGCAGCACGGGGGGAGTCGGTCGCTTCGCGACGGGGCGCGGGGTTCCTCGGGGAACTCGGCTGGGTGCCGACCGTGATGCTCGTGTCCGCGGCGCTCGTGCTGGTGTCCCTCGCGTTCCCCGCCGTGGCGGAAGGGCACGGGCCGTGGATCGAAGGCGTCCGCAACGTCGTGCTCTGCGTGTCCCTGGTCGGCACCGCCACCGCCTCGTACGTCGCGTGGCCGAATCGGTGGAACATCCCGGCGCACCTCCAGTTGGCCTTCTCGATTCCCGCGTACGTGGTTCCCGTGTTCGGGCTCGACTGGCTCGAACTGCCGTCGCCGGGCGTATCCGCGCTGTACTTCCGCCTCGTCGCCCTGGGCTTCGTCGCGATGACGGCCGGTGTGCTCATCGGGAGGCTCCTCGCGTCGCGGTTCGTGCGCGATCGTGGCCCCGTCGTCCGCATCCAGCGCGTGCTGCACGACGCCGAGGACCGGGTGCGGCAGCGGGTGCTCCTGGTGGTCACGGCGTGCGTGGTGATCCTCCTCGTGTGCTTCCTCGTGATGGGGTTCACACCGGCCCTGGCCGCCGATCCGAACGCGGCGAAGTTCTTCAAGGGCGTGTACCACGAGCCGTACCAGGTCGTGTCCATCCCGTACCGGCTGACCACCACGGTGATCCCGCTGCTGATGCCCCTCGTCGCGGTGTACGCGTGGAAGCGTCGGCGGAGCGTCTACTGGGTCGTGCTGCTGGCCGTCTCCGTCGGTGTGATGCTCCTCTCGCTTCTGCGAGAGCCGGCGATCAGCGGGCTGCTGCTCGCCCTCGGAATCCTCATCGCGTTCTATCGCCGCTTCCGGATCCTGTACGCCGTCGTGCTCGTCGCCGCGTATGTGGCAGGCAGTGCGATGTACGCGGTTCTCGCCCTCCTCGGGGTCAAGCAGTACCAGTCGATGGTCCGATCGCCCGAGAGCCTGCTGACGGGCATCGCGTCCGGAGCGCCCGACATCAAGGACCAGCTGGCCTTCCTGAACGCGTGGCTGCCCGGACACGAACTGACGCTCGGCCGGACGTTCCTCGGGGGACTGCTTCCCGGGAACAACCCCTGGAACCCGTCGGTGTGGGCTCTGCAGACGCTCAATCCGAACACGCCGATCGAGGACATCCGATCGGGTGGACTGCGGCTGCCCCCGTCCGTCTGGGGATATGTGAGCTTCGACTGGGTGGGCGCCGCGATGGTGCCGCTCCTCTCCGGCGTCGTCCTCGGAGCCATGTCGTTGATCGCCGCCCGCGCGGTGAACGGGATCGGACTCGAGCAGGCGGCCATGCTGATGCTCGTCTACGTCGCCGCGATCGACGTGTTCCCGGTGTTCTACCGATTGAGCTACCTGTCGGTTCTCGCCCTGATCGTCGTGCTGCTGCTGCTCGTCCCATGGCGCCGCATCCGGTCTCGATCGCGTCCCGCTGAACAGCCGGCGCCATGAAACGACTTCTCAGGCTCGGCGCCCCCACCGGGGGCACGGTCCTTCTCCGTCTGGCCCAGCTGACGGTGCTGCTCGCGTTCGCCAGGCTCACCGAGGGGGAGACGCAGCACTTCCTGGTGACGGGGTTCGGGGTGCTCGCGTCCTTCGCGATCATCAGCGACGCGGGCGGCGCTCCCTTTCTTCTGAGTCTGCGTCCGGAGCGGCACAGTCTGCAGACGTTCGGTCGCGTGCTCGCGCTGCAGGGAGGGTTCGCGCTTCTCGGGCCCGTGGCTTTCTTCGGGTTCGCGATCCTGATCGCCCCGGACGGCATCGCGACACCGCATTTCTTCGTCCTGATCGCCCTCTCTCTGGCGCAGGCCTTCGACACCATGGCGAGGACCGCGAAGTCTCCGTGGCTCGTGCAGCGCCGAGACCACCTCTTCGCCTTCCCCGACATCCTCAACGGCCTGTGCAAGATGGCCCTGGTCGGTCTCGCGATCCTGGTCGGGAGCGTCGACCTCGTCGCAGCGGTGATGCTCGTCTCGGCGATCGCCTTCATCGGCACGTTCCTCGTGGTGCGTCGCGGTCTCCCGGAGCAGACGGAGCGAGAGCCGAAGCTCGCGCGTCGTGTGCTCGAGATCGGCGTCACAGGCATGCTGAGCAGCGCCTACTCCCAGACGCCCATGCTCTTCGCCGCGGGGATGCTGCCTCTCGAGGTCTCCGCGGTGTTCGCGGTGACATACCGGATCGTCCAGGCGCTGGAGCTGCTCCCCGCCACCGCGACGGTCCAGCTCATCCCCCGATTCCGCTCGCTGGATGCGCGCAGGGTCTGGATGCTGTTCACCGGTGTCGGTGTGATCCTCGCCGTCATGCTCATCCTGGCGTGGCCGATCGTCACCGAGGTGTTCACGATCGAGGTGCCCCTGGAATACCTCGTGCCCATCGCTCTCGCCTTCGCCCTGAAATGCGGCAACTACTCGGTGGTGGCCTATCTGCTCAGCTCCGAGAAAGTACGTCAGAGACTCGTCGTCACCGTCCTGACGGGTATCTTCGCGGTCATACTCGTTCCGTCGCTCATCCTGGCCGCCGGACCTCGAGGACTCGCGCTCTCCGCGCCGATCATCGAGGTCGTGTTCCTCGCCACCACCATCATCATCCTTCGCACCACGATGCGACCCCTACGCCGAAAGGGATCCGAGTGAGGATTCTCGTCATCAGCTCCGACCGCACCTCGGAGCTGAACCGCCCCGTCAACCTGGGCGATGCCATGCTGACCGACGCCCTCGTCGCCTCACTGCGAGCGAAGGGGCACGACGCCATCGCCGCCGACTTCGGCGACTCGGCACGCACGGGGGGAGAGGCGCGTCTGAGACTATCCGGAGTGGGCGCTCTCCTGCGCGCTCTGCGCGACGTCGACGCCCTCGTGATCGGCGGAGGCACCCTGCTGCAGGACGACGCCCGCGAGATCCCGGGCGGCTGGGGCGGCCTTCCGCGGCTCTGCGCTGCCAGCAGCGTCCTCGCTCGTCTGACCCGGACCAAGGTGGCGTTCTACGGCGTCGGATGCGATCCCGTCGAGAGGGTGGGAGCACGGACTCTGCTGCGCCTCGCGGTCAGGGGAGTGCCGGTGTGGGTGCGCGACACGCGCAGCGCCGCCCGCGTCCGCGAGACGCTGAAGGGGACGGCGATGCTCGGAGCGGATGCCAGCCTGCTGATGGGATTCGATCCTCGCGGACAGGCCGCGGATGATGCGCCCGTCGTGGTCGCGCTCAACGGAGAGCATGCGCGCCACCTGACTGCCGGCCAGGTGGAGGCACTGAAGCGGCCGGGGCGTCGTCTGGTCTTCCTGAACATGTCGCAGGGCGGTTCGTTCCTGGACGCGGACTCCCTCTCCGTCGAGGCCAGGGCGGCGTTCGACGAGGTGACAGAGCCCATGGGCTGGGACGAGGCGTTCCGATTGATCCGCTCGGCGGAATCGGTCTGGGGGTCGAGGATGCACGCGCTGTACGCGGCGATGCTCAGCGGCGTCCCGATGGTCGCCCTGTCGGCGCTCCCCAAGGTCGTCACCTTCGCGGAGGACTTCGGAATCGCGCGAGTCGCCGAGACGTCCGAGATCGGGGACGTGCATCCGACCCTGGCGGACACGGCCGCTCTCGACGCTGCCGTCGTGACGGCGGACCGCACGCTCGACGACCTGCTCGTCGGTTTCGTCGGCACGGGGCGGTAACGACGCGAATGGTCTTCTCCAGCCCGACTTTCCTCTTCCTGTTCCTGCCCCTCACGATGCTGGGGTATCACCTGCTCCCGGTGCGCGGACGGTCGCGCAACTGGTGGCTGCTCGCCATGAGCATCGTCTTCTACTACTGGGGGGCGGGCAGCGCGATCGGCGCGATCCTCTGGGTGTCGATCTTCAGTTTCGGCGCGGCCTGGGCGATGTGGCGCTACGCGCGTCGGCGTCATGCGACCGGCCGTGCCCCTCTGGCACGCGTGCCGCTGGCCGTGGCCCTGGCGATCGTGCTGGTCCCGCTCGTGCTGTTCAAGTACCTCCCGCAGCTGGCCATCCAGGGGGTGCCGGGGGCCGTCCACATCGCCGCGCTGACGGGGGCGGAATCCTGGATCCTCCCCCTCGGCGTCTCCTTCTTCACGTTCCACGGGATCTCCTACGTCATCGACTCGTACCGGAACGGTGCCCCTCTGACCCGGTCCTTTCCGGCGTACCTCCTCTACCTCTTCGTCTTCCCGCACCAGATCGCCGGACCGATCGTGCGATATGCGGAGATCAAGGACGAGGTGGAATCCTCGCGGACGATCACCGCGAGTCGGTTCGGCTACGGGGCGACCAGGTTCGCCTGGGGGCTCGCGAAGAAGGTGCTCATCGCGGACAGCGCCGGTCAGCTCGCGAACGCCATGTTCGACAGCGCCGCGTTCTCCGGCCAGCTCTCGATGCCCACCGCGTGGATCGGGGCCGTCGCCTACGCCGTCCAGATCTACTTCGACTTCAGCGGATACTCCGACATGGCCATCGGATTGGCCGCGATGTTCGGCTTCCATTTCCCCGAGAACTTCCGCAGCCCGTACACGTCGCACTCCGTGAGCGAGTTCTGGCGGCGCTGGCACATCACCCTCACCCGATGGTTCCGCGATTACGTGTACATCCCGATGGGTGGAAACCGCAAGGGCCGACTGGTCGAGTACGGCGCGCTGCTGACGGTGTTCACGCTGACATCCATCTGGCACGGGGCGCTGGCCGGGTTCCTCCTGTGGGGTGGGCTGCAGGCCGCGGCGATGCTGTTCGAACGGGCGACGGGTCTGCGCGATTCCCGACGATTCCTGGTCGCACGGCGCATCCTCACGGCGTTCTTCGTGATCCTCGCCTGGGTGCCCTTCCGGACGACCGAACTCGATGCGACGGGGCGGATCTGGAGAGCCATGTTCACCGGCCCGACGGACTTCATCGCGCCTCAGCTCATCACGGCGATCACCCCGTTCACGCTGGCGGCGCTGCTCATCGGCCTCCTCGCGTTCTTCACCACCTCGAAGAACACCGCATTCGAGATCCTCTTCCGTCCTTCGCTGCGCGATCAGACCGTCTCCGCGGTGCGCGGATGGGTGATCGCCGCTCCGCTGTTCGTGGTGACCATCGCGATGGTGCTCCTGAGCGATTTCAGCCCGTTCCTCTACTTCCAGTTCTAAGGAGAGCCCCATGCTCACGACCTGGCTGCGGCGCAGGGCCGTACCCGTCGCCGCGGTGGGCGGAAGCCTGCTGCTTCTCTCCCTGTGGCTGGTTCCCGGCGACGTCGCCGAGAGCCAGAACCGCGCCGAGGTCGAGTTCCCGGCCGTCTCGCCCCAGGCGCTCACCGAGGCGGAGACATTCGCCCACGTCGACCGCGCTCTGAGAGATCGGCTCGGCGCGCAGGTGCCGGTCGTCCACGTCGCCGGCGCGGTGTCGAACGACGTCGGGATGAGCCCGAACAGCACGACCTGGCTCGGTGAGGGGCGCGAACCCTTCTTCGCGGTCGACTTCATCTACCCGTGCCGAGGGAATCCGGCGCGGATCGACGCGGTGCATCAGCAGCTCCAGGACGACACCGCCGCCGTGGAGGGCAACGGCGCCTACATCGTCTACACCCTGGCGCCGGACAAGTCGTCGATCCGGGACGAGGAACTCGGAGTGCTGCGCGACTCCCTCCTGAACTGCTCCGATCGCGTCCGCTCGGCCTTCGCCGGCTGGGGCGAGGCTCAGGACTTTCCGCTGATCACGCTCTGGGACCGTCTCGAGCGCGCCGACTCGTCGAGGCAGGGGCGCGACGACGGCGCGTACTACTTCGGTGACAGCCACTGGAACGCCGATGGCGCCGCCGTGTGGACGAGGGCGCTGCTGGAGAAGCTCGTCGATGACGGCGTGGTCTCCAGCTCCGTGCTGTCCGACCTCGACGAGACCACCACGGCTCCGGGGGAGGTCGTGATCCCGGACCTCTTCCGCAACATGGGGCTGACCGAGACCGTGGAGCGCGTCGAGAAGCTCTACGAGCGTCCGGGAGTGACGACGACGGCCGACACCGTGGTGAACTCCGAGGGGACGACGCTCACCCACAAGTCGTCCACATCCACGGAGGCGGAACTCGTCCCGGGCAAGACCCTGATCCTGGGGGATTCCTTCCTGCGCACCCACGCCGCCACGCAGCTCGCTCCGTTCTTCGCCGACGTCACCTTCGGTTCGCTGGCCGATTACGAGGATGTCGCGGACTACGACAACGTCATCGTTGAGCGCGTGCAGCGCAACGCCGTGGAGCCGGGATGGCCCGACTTCGCCGGAGTGATCGGCTGACTCCGGCGAGGCGATGCCCCGGGACGCTGCTCAGCGGCGTGTCAGGTGCCCCCCGGTAGGATCACAGCGTGACCCCTACGTCTCGACGAGCAGCGCGTGAAGCTGCGCAGAAGCAGCAAGCCGATCGCGACGCCGCGGTGCGTGACACGCACGCCGGAGAGAAGAAGCCGCGACGACGGGGCGCGCGCACCGCCTGGCTCATCGTGGCGATCGTCGTCATCGTGCTGCTCGGCATCGCCTGCTGGGTGGCTTTCAAGGCCCTCGCCGTGAAGAACGGGCTCGAGGAGAGCCAGCAGCTCATCGGCGAGCTGCAGAACGGTGCCGACCCCAAGGAGACCGTCCAGAAGATCTCCGAGCCGGCGAGGAGCGCCGCAGCGGCGGCGTCGGATCCGGTGTGGGCCGCAGTGGAGTGGGTGCCCGTCGCCGGCGAGAACCTGCGTGGCGTTCGTCTCGCGGCCCAATCGGTCGACGTGCTGATCAATGACATCGCGATGCCGGTGCTGTCCGCCGACGCGGCCAGCGGATCGCTCATCACCCAGATCCTCGACGTCGCGAAGGGGCAGGCGCCTCGGATCGGGCAGCTCGCCGACGAGATCGCCGAGGTGCAGAAATCGACGGCTCTGGTCGGACCGGTGCGCAGCGGAGTCGACCAGGTGGCCGAGGTCATGGACGGGGTGGCACCCGCCGTCGACCTGCTTCCCACTCTCCTCGGTGCGGACGGTCCGCGTAACTATCTGCTCGTCTTCCAGAACAATGCGGAGTCGCTCGCGTTGGGAGGCAGTGCCGCCTCGCAGACCCTGATCCACGTGGACAACGGCGCGATCACGATGGGAGCGCAGGGCAGCAGCCTCAGCTATCAGAACGGCGTGGCCGTCGACGTCCCCGTCGACCAGAGCGCCATCGATCTCTACTCCAGCTTCCTGGTCGATCACGTGAACACGAGCATGAGTCGGCCCGACTTCCCGACCGCCGCGAAGATCATGCGCGCGTGGTGGCAGCGCGACATCGGAGCCGACCAGATCGACGGCGTGATCTCCATCGACCCGCTCGCCCTCTCCCGGATCCTCGTCGCCACAGGACCGATCGAGCTCGTGACCGGCGACACCCTGTCGTCGGAGAACGCCGTGTCCCTCCTCCTCAACGAGGTGTACAAGCGCTGGGACAGCTACAAGTACCCGGAACTGGTCGACGGGTTCTTCGCGGCGGCCGCAGGCGCCGTCTTCGACAGGGTCGCTTCGGGGCAGTTCGACCTCAAGAACATGGCGACCGCGCTGACCGAGAGCGCCGCGCAGGGGAGCATCCTCGTGTGGAGCGAAGACCCGAAGGTGGAGGAGGCGATCCGCGGCGAGCGAGTCAGCGGCGTCCTCCCGACCGAGAACGACGAGGAGACCACCCTCGGGGTCTACTTCAACAACAGCAACGGATCGAAGATCGACTACTACACCCGCACGGCCATCACCGTGGCAGAGACGTGCGAGGCGGATTCGACGACCTTCTCGGTGAACGCCGCGCTCGCGCTGCCGATCACTCAGGAGGAGGCCGACGCGCTGCCGCGGTACATCCAGAGCATGACCTTCGGGACGACCTTCCGCGACTGGATCTACATCTACGGCCCGCCCGGGACGACGGTGTCGAACGTGGAGGTGAACGGCGAGCGCATCGACATCCTGTCGCACGGGATCGACGACCTCGGCCGGCCGACCGCGCGATTCGAGGCGTGGTTCACGCCGGGCCAGCGGGTGGACGTGACCGCGGCCTTCACGGGCTCGGGGACCTTCGGGCCCGTCGCGGTGCAGACGAACCCGATGATCAATTCCGTCGAGCCGGGCATCACCGATTCCTGCAACTGATATGCCGATGTTCCCGAAGTCACAGTGACTGGAGTAAACTGACTGCCGATTCAGTGAATTCGCTGAGAGGTCAGCGGTTCGCGCCGGAGGGACAGGGTGGTCGACATAGCTGTGGATGCGGTACCGAGGCAGTCGAAGGGCCGAACGTCGTCGGACTCTCGGCAGCAGCCGCACAAGCGCAGGCGCGGTGAGTGGCCCCGTCGATACGCCAGTCGGCTGTTCTACAGCGATGTCCTGGTCCTGGCCCTCACCCTCGTCTCCGCCTGGCTCCTCTCGCGTCCGAGCATGACGGTGGCCGTGTCCTGGCCGAACGGACCCCGGATCAGTTACGTCATCGTTCTCGCGATCATCGGGGCGGCCTGGCTCGTCGGACTCGACGCGATCGACACGCGAGATCACCACATCGTGGGCCACGGCATCCTCGAGTACCGCCGCATCGCCGACGCGACCATCGCCGTCTTCGCCTTCACCGTCGCGGTCGCCTTCTTCCTCGGCATGGAGATCTCGCGGCTGCTGCTCGCGCTGATCTTCCCGGTCGGTCTCGTCCTCCTCCTCGCCTCTCGGTGGATCTGGCGGCAGTGGCTCCGTAGACGACAGCGCAAAGACGAGTACACCCATCGCGCCGTCATCATCGGGGAGCGGAGCAAGGTCAAGCACGTCGCGCAGCAGATCCGGCGCAGCAAGGACAGCGGGTACACCATCGTCGGCGTCATCACCGACGGCGTCCCCTCCGAGGGAATGCCTCAGCTCGAGGTTCTCGGCGACATCCGCAGCGCCGACAAGGCGCTCGATGCGGCGAACATCGATGCCCTCATCATCGTGGGATCCGACGACATGGATCCGGAGACGATGCGCCGGCTCGGCTACGCGGTCGCGGACCGTGACATCCAGATGATCATGGCGCCCGCGCTCACCGACGTCGCCGGCCCCCGACTGCACTCGCGTCCCGTCGCGGGCCTGCCGCTCGTGCACGTGGACTTCCCGCGCATGGAGGGCGCCCACCGCTTCCTCAAGAGGGTGTTCGATCTCGTGGGCTCCGTGCTCCTGCTCGCGCTGTTCTCGCCGGTCTTCCTCGTCACGGCGATCGCGATCAAGATCGACGGCCCCGGTCGGATCTTCTACCATCAGGAACGCATCGGTCGCGGCGGCAGGACATTCGGCATGCGCAAGTTCCGCTCGATGGTCGCCAACGCGGACGACCAGCTGGCCAGCCTTCTCGACCTGCAGGGTTCGAGCGAGACCCCGCTGTTCAAAGTGGCCGACGACCCCCGCATCACGAAGATCGGGCGATTCCTGCGCAAGCACTCCATCGACGAGCTCCCGCAGCTGATCAACGTGTTCCGAGGCGAGATGAGCCTCGTCGGGCCCCGTCCGCAGCGTGCCGCGGAGGTCGCTCTGTACGACGACATCGCGCTGCGCCGTCTCGCGGTCAAGCCGGGTATGAGCGGTCTCTGGCAGGTGAGCGGTCGCTCCACGCTGTCGTGGGAGGAGACGATCCGTCTCGACCTCTACTACGTCGAGAACTGGTCGCTCACGCAGGATGTCGTGATCCTCTTCCGCACGATCCGTGCGGTCGTCGCTCCCGGAGCCAGCGCGCACTGACGGGGATTCCGAACGAATCCCGGCGACTGACCGGGCGCTAACGTCGTGCGAGCCATCGCTCTGGGTACATTCAAGATCATGAGATCCCCCCTTGCGACGCGTCTCGCTGCGAGTGCTCTGGCCATCGTCGCGCTCGGAGGAGCCGCGGGGTGCGCTGCGGACCCCGGTGCATCGAACCCCGTTCCCACGTCGACGGCCACGTCGGCTCCCGATCCGACGCCGACCACCGAGGCGCCGACGGCTGAGCCCACTCCGGAGCCGACCGCGTCACCCGCTCCGCAGTACGGAGCCTTCACCTTCGAGCAGCTCGCGCAGATCTGCATCGACGCGACCGTCTCCAGCTACGCTCCCGACGTCGTCTTCGACATCCCGAACACCCGCATCGAGCAGCGGATCGTCACTCCGGAATGGCTCGTCATCGTGCCCGCCGCGACGATGGGCTACCAGGGCCAGTCCGTCTGCACGATCGGCGGAACACCTGCCGAGCATCAGCTCGAGCTCGGCTCGGGATCCATCGAGCAGCTGCCCGAAGAGCAGATCCAGAACCTGATCCGCGGCGAGAACGAGGGGGGCGATCGCTAGTGTGCGAGCCGGGGGACTCCGAGCCCTCGACGCCGCACAGCGCTCAGCCGTTCTTCTCACGCCGAGCGATGCTGATCGGAGCCGGGGCGGCACTCGGTGCGGCAGCGATCGGGTGGGACTTCGTGTCGCCCTCCCTCTCCGCGACGGCAGCGGGCACCTATGCGCGGCCGTGCGGCGATGTCCGGATCTCCAGCACCTGGCAGGACCACAGGAACCGGAATCCGCCGTCGGGCGAGCCCGGCACCGACTACGCCGTCCCGATCGGCACGCCGGTGCGCGCAGCCGCGAACGGGGTCATCGTCGATCGCAAGGACACGACCACCACGGCGACGGGCAGATATCTCGCTCTCCGCGCCGACGACGGCAACTACATCCGGTATCTGCACCTGCGCTCCAGTGCGGTCCTTCCCGGCACGAGGGTCGTCCGCGGACAGATCATCGCGGAGTCCGGAGCCTCCGGGTTCGGCAGCGAAGGCGGCTACGGATCCCACGTCCACGTCTCCCTGTGGATCGGCGGCACGCCGCTCCAGCTGGGATTCACCAACTCAGTCGACTTCGAGAACTACGTCCAACCGGAGGATCCTGTGCCCACCCACCAATCCACGACCTACGCCTGGAACGGCATCCTCCCTCTCGCGACCTGGACGCCCATCCCCGTCTCCGCGAACTTCTTCTCTCTGGCGGAGAGCAGTTCTCTGGCGAAGGAGACCGGGGACCTCAACATCTACATCCATGCCGCCGGGGTGACGAAGGGATTCCAGATCCGTGTGATCGCGGAGTCGCTCAACGGATCCGGCGCCGTCGTGGACACCGCGGTCCAGCCGTCTCTCGAGATCCCCGCGACCGCGGACACCGCACCGAACACGCCCACCTTCGGTGTGTACACCCTTCCGTACTTCCTCTCGGGGCGACTGCGTCTGTACTCGCAGATCCGCGCGCTCAACGCGGGCATCAAGGTGCAGCGGGTGACGGTCAAGAAGAACTACTGGCTCTCGTAGCCCGGATCGCCGAACGCCTTCCACCGCGCACCCGTTCCGTGCAGAATGTACGTGCGTCGGGCATCCGTCGCAGGTGATCTCACACAAGGGGGCCCGCAATGGGTATCGAGGAAACGGTCAACAAGGGCAAGGACCTGTACGAGCAGAACAAGGACAAGATCGCCGAGGCGGTCAAGAGCGAGCAGGCGGAGGACATCAGCGACAAGGTCCTCGACGGCGTCGCCGACTTCGCCAAGAAGATCGCGCCGGGCGCGGCCGACAAGATCGATGAGATCCGCGACGCCGCCGACAAGGCCGTCGGCAACGAGTAGAGCTCTCGAGTACACGAGCGGCGGCTCCGCTCCGGGGGAGCCGCCGCTCCTCTGTATCGGGACCAAGTATTCCGCGTGGTGGTATCGCGTTTCACAGCGTCGTTCCATTACACTGAATCTCGATCGCCTGGGGAACTTGCGATCAGGAATGTCGAAGGGGTTCGACGTTCCGACTTCACGCGGCTGACCGCGTCAAACTGGGGATAACGATTTTGGGGATCATCGTGCGACGTGCGCACTCTGTGCGCTCTGACGTCATCCCGCCTGCGCGGCGGTCTCATCGCCGCGCCCTCGGTCGAGGATTCCGACGTCCCTTCACGTCGGTGTCCTCGCGTTCGGTGTGCCCCCTCGCACTGAACGCCCTCCCCAAGCGGGGCGAGGCATGGGGATGCTACAGACGTCGAGCGGGGCTTCCCTGCAGCACGT
>NZ_JBEOUR010000037.1:0-34973 GCF_040302605.1 Microbacterium sp. NPDC097977 | reverse complement strand
GAGATCATCCCCTTCACGGAGGACGGCCCCAACTACGAGGCGATCAAGGCGCTCAAGCCCGACCTCATCCTGAGCCTCTACTCGGGAGTCACCGACGTCGAGTACGAGCGTCTGACCGAGATCGCACCGACCGTGCCCTACATCGAGCGGGCCTGGGACCCGAGCACGTGGGAGGACATGACCCGCACGATCGGCACGGCGATGTCGGAGGACGCGAAGGCCGAAGAGCTGATCGCCGAGACCGAGGAGATGATCACCACCCTCGCCGACGAGCACCCCGAGTTCGACGACAAGACGTTCGTCTGGGGCCTGACCCTGAACGAGGGCGGCACCGACCTCGGCGTCTATCTCGAGTACGACCCGCGCGTGCGCATCACCGAGGCGCTCGGCTTCACCTCGACGTCGGCCATGGACAGCTTCCTGGCGAGCGCCGAGGGCGACAATTGGTACACCGGCGTGAGTCTCGAGAAGCTCTACGACGTGCAGGCCGACCTGTTCGCCGCATGGGGCGGCAGCGCGGACGAAGGCACGTACACGGTCGAGAACAAGGTCGTCTCCCGCTGGGCGCCGATCGAGGCCGGCTCCTACGTGATCTATGCCGACGCCGCGGAGGCATCGGCGATCAGCGCACCGACCGTGCTCTCGCTGAAGTACATCCTGCCGAAGTACGTCGACGACCTGGCCGCCGCACTGCAGGGCGAGCCGACCATCGCCGGCGAGTGATCCGAGAGATGTCCTTGGCGACGGAAGACGGCACGGACGTCTCGAACACCGGCGCGGGGAGTCGTGCAGACGGCTCCCCGCGCCGCACCGGCATGCTCGCGGCGGGACTGATCGTGTCGGTGATCGTCCTGGCCGCCGCCGCCGTCGCCTCGCTGGCGATCGGAAACCGTGCGATCGACCCGGCGACGGTCCTGCACGCGCTCTTCGCATACGACGACGACGACCCGCTGCATCTGATGGTCAGGGAGCTGCGCGTGCCCCGCACGCTGCTCGGCATCGTCGTCGGAGCCGCTCTCGCCGTCTGCGGCGGGCTGATCCAGGCCTTCACCCGCAACCCGCTGGCCGACCCCGGCATCCTCGGGGTGAACGCGGGCGCCTCGTTCGCCGTCACGTTCGCCGTCGGCATCCTCGGTCTCACCACCCCTGGCGCCTACGTGCCCTTCGCTCTGCTCGGCGCGTTCGTGCTGACGATGCTCGTCTACGCGCTGGGTTCGTTCGGGCGCTCTGGCGCCACACCGATGAAGCTCACACTCGCGGGGGTCGCGCTCGGCGCCGCGTTCACCGGCTTCACGACCGCGATCGTGCTGCGCGACCTCGGCACGCTGCAGGTCATGCGCTTCTGGGGAGTCGGATCCATCGGCGGACGCACCCTCGACCAGCTCGCCTGGGCGGCCCCGCTCATCGCGACCGGCCTGCTCATCGGACTGCTGTGCGCGCGTTCGCTGAACGCCCTGGCACTGGGCGACGACCTGGCGCAGTCGCTCGGGGCGCGCGTGCGCGTCACGCGCGTGCTCGTCATCGTCGCCGTCACGATCCTCGCCGGCACGAGCGTCGCCGCCGCCGGCCCCATCGCCTTCGTCGGCCTCATGATCCCGCACGTCGTGCGCTGGTTCACCGGGCCCGATCAGCGCTGGGTCCTCACGTACTCGATGATCATCGGCCCCGCCTTCCTGCTTCTCGCCGACGTCCTCGGCCGCATCGTGCTGCCCAGCGGCGAGCTGCGCGTCGGCATCGTCACGGCGCTGCTCGGCGCACCGATCCTGATCATCCTCGTCCGTCGCAAGCGGGTGAGCGGACTGTGAGCATCGACCAGCGACGCCTGCCCTCTCACGACCGGCGGACCCGGGACTTCACCCCCGTCGACCACGGTCGCCGGCTGCTCCGCATCGAGACCTCGCGGGTCGCGGCACTCATCCCGGTGCGCGCGGTCGCAGTCAGCGCCGTCCTCGTCGTGGTGATCATCGCGGCGGGCCTCGCGTCGATGACGATCGGCGCCTACGAGGTCGACTTCCCCTCGGTCATCCGCGCGATCGTCGACCCGGCATCCGACCCCGACATCCGCCAGGTCGTCTTCGAATGGCGACTGCCGCGTGTGCTCTTCGCGGTGCTCTGCGGAGCGGCCCTCGCGCTGGCCGGCGGCATCTTCCAGTCGCTCACCCGCAACCCGCTCGGATCCCCCGACATCATCGGCTTCGGCGTCGGCGCGCAGTTCGGCGTGACCCTGATGATGGTCGTGCTCGAGCTGAACACCTACATGTTCAAGGCGGTCGGCGCTCTCGTCGGCGGGCTGATCACCGCTCTGCTCGTCTACGTGCTCGCCCACAGGAACACGCTGTCATCGTTCCGGCTGATCATCGTGGGCATCGGCGTCTCGGCGGGACTCGGGTCGCTCACCTCCTGGATCCTGATCTCGGTCAGCGTCGAGAAGGCCATGATGGCGGCGACCTGGGGCGCCGGCTCCCTCGCCTCCCTCGGATTCGACCAGCTGGTTCCCGCCGCGATCGTCTTCGCGGTCGTCACCCTCGCCTCCCTGCCTCTGAACCGCACCCTGCCGGTGCTCGAGATGGGCGACGACGCGGCCACCGCCCTCGGCGTGAGCCCCGGACGCACGAGGCTCGCCGCGATGGTGTTCGGGGTGGCGCTGGTCGCCCTCGTCACCGCCGCCGCGGGTCCGATCTCGTTCATCGCCCTCGCCGCCCCGCAGATCTCGCAGCGACTCACCCGATCGAACACGCCGATGGGCACCGTCCCCGTGATGCTCACCGGCGCCGCACTCGTCGTCGTCTCGGACACCCTCGCCCAGCTCGTCTCCGTGCCGGTGGGCGTGGTGACCGTGTCGGTCGGCGGGATCTATCTCGCCTGGCTGCTGGCAGCCCAGTACGCGCGCCGCGCCTGAAAGGACCACCGATGACCACCTCGCTGCAGGCCCGCGACATCACACTGAGCTATTCCGACACCCCGATCGTCTCGGGGCTGTCGCTGGAGGTGCCGGATGACTCGTTCACGATCATCATCGGCCCCAACGCGTGCGGCAAGTCGACGCTGCTGCGCGGCTTCGCCCGGCTGCTGCGTCCGAGCACAGGGGCCGTGCTGCTCGACGGCGCCGAGCTGCGCTCCCTGAAGCCGAAAGATGCCGCGAAGAAGCTGGGCCTCCTCCCCCAGTCGTCGATCGCGCCCGACGGCATCACGGTCGCCGATCTCGTGGGGCGCGGCCGTTTTCCGCATCAGAGCGCGATGCGCACGTGGAGCAGCGCCGACGAGCGAGCCGTCGCCGAGGCCATGGCCGCCACCGGCGTGACCGACCTCTCTCGACGCCTCGTCGACGAGCTCTCGGGCGGTCAGCGCCAGCGCGTCTGGGTCGCGATGGCCCTGGCTCAGCAGACCAGGCATCTGCTGCTCGATGAGCCGACGACGTTCCTCGACATCGCCCACCAGATCGACCTCATGGAGCTGTTCGCCGATCTGCACCGCAGCGGCACGACCCTCGTCGCGGTGCTGCACGACCTCAACCACGCCGCCCGCTACGCGACCCACCTCGTCGCGATGCGGGACGGCGAGATCGTGGCGCAGGGAGACCCGCGGGAGATCATCACGGCCGAACTCGTCGAGGCCGTGTACGACCTGCCCTGCACGGTGATCACCGACCCGGTCTCGGGCACTCCGCTCGTGCTGCCGCTGGGGCGGCGGACGCGATGACGACCACACCCCGCCGGCTCTTCGCGCTCGCCCTCACCTCGCAGGGACGCGGGATCACCCTGACCGCCGCGACCACGCTGCTCATCGTGCACTCGCTCACCGAGGCCGCGATCCCGGTGATCATCGGCGCCACGATCGACCGCGCCCTGCTGCCATCCGACCCGGAGGTTCTCGCGCTGTGGCTCGGTGTGCTCCTGGGCACGTTCCTCCTGCTGACCGCGAGCTACCAGGCCGCATCCCGTCTGATGGTCGGCGTCTACGGCTACGGCGAGCAGGCGCTGCGCCACCTCACGCTCTCGCGGATGCTGCGCCCTCGCCTCTCCCGACGGGCGATGACCCCCGGTGAGGCGCTGACCTTCGTCACCTCCGACACCTATCGCGTGGCGGGCGTCGCGTGGTCGGTCGCGCAGCAGTGCGCCACGATCGCGGCGATCGCGGGCGCCGCGTTCGCCATGCTGGTGATCTCGCCGATCGCGACGCTGGTCGTGTTCGCCTCGACGCTCGCGATGATGGTCACGATGCGGATCGTCTCACGCCCCATCGAACGCCGAGGCGCCGCAGAGCAGCGCGCCGCGACGGAGGCCGGCGCCGTCGCGGCCGACTTCATGGCCGGGTTCCGGGTGCTCGTCGGCATCGGCGCCCGCGAGGAGGCGGTGCGCAGATACATCACGGCCAGTGACGCCAGCCGGATCGCGGCGACGGCCGCCGGACGATCGCTCGCGGCCTACGACGCGGTGAGCTCCGTGCTCGCCGCGGTGGCGACGACCGTGCTCGCCGGGCTGTCGGCGTGGTTCGCCGCCGAGGGGCAGATCAGCATCGGCGAGCTCGTCACCGTGCTCGGTCTCGCGCAGTTCGTCAGCGGATCCCTCGCGTACGCCGGAACGTTCCCCTCGAACTGGATCCACAAGCTCGCCTCGGCGAAGCGACTGGCCGAGATGATCGACACGGACGATCTGCTCGACGGCCCGCTCGCCGCGCCCCGTTCCGCGCAGCGGCGCCCCGTCGAGGCGGGTGTCGCTCTGACGTTCCGCCCCGGCCCCGAGGGGTCCCCGCACATCGATGTGCACCGCGGCGAGCTGCTCGGCATCCGCCCCTCCGACAGCGACGAGGCCCGCGCGCTCTCGCGTCTGCTGGGGCTTCGCACGCCTCCCGGCCCCGACGCCGTCGCGGTCGCCATCGACGGCGCCCTGCACGACCCGAGGCATCTGGATCCGCGAGAGTACCGCCGACGCGTCGTCGCGCTGCCCCACCGTCACACCATCGCGAGCGGCACGCTGCGCGAGGCCGTGGGAGGCCACGGAGTCACGGCCGCCCCGTCGCCCGAGATGACAGCGGTCGCCGCTCTGCACGACACGATCACCGAGGCCGGCGGATGGAGCGCGCAGGTCGGCGAGGCCGGCAGACGGCTGTCGGGGGGCCAGCGTCAGCGCATCGGGATCGCGCGCGCACTGCACACCGACGCCGACGTGCTGGTGCTCGACGAGCCGACCTCGGCCGTCGACGCCATCACCGAGGCCCACATCGCCGCAGCGCTCGCCGAACTCGACAGGACGACCATCGTGATCAGCACGTCGCCGGTGCTCCTCGGCGCCTGCGATCGGGTCATCGACCTGTCACCCGAAGGAACGGATGCCGCCCATGACTGAGGCCCCGACCCCGCTGCTGCCGATCGCGACGGGCGCCAGGGTGCGCGTCGTCATCACGACGCTGCTGCGCCGCCACCGCGGGCGGGCGGCGGCGACCGCCGCACTGTTCCTCGTCGCCTCCGCTCTCGGGGTCGTGCTGCCCTCGTGCCTCGGTCGCATCGTCGACGCGGTCTCGAACGATGCGGGCATCGCGGTCATCGCCGGATGGGTCGTCGGCGCGGGAGCCGGCGCCGTCGGCGCCGCCCTGGCGATGCTCTGGGCGGCTCGCGTGCTGGCCGGGCTGGTTCAGGATGTGCTGGCCGACCTCCGCCAAGACGTGTTCGCCTCGGCGATGCGCCTGCCGGTGAGCACGGTCGATGACGGCGAGACCGCCGACCTGCTCTCCCGGGTGACCGGTGACGTCGATGCGGTGGCCGAGGCGGGCGGCAACGTCGTGCCGGTGCTGCTGTCGGCGGGGTTCGCGATCGGGGTCTCCGTGCTCGCTTTGACGGCGCTCGATCCCCGGCTCGCTCTCGCGGGCATCACGAGTGTGCCGTTCTACCTGCTGGGCACCCGGGCGTTCCTCCGTCGCTCTCGCGTGGTGTTCCGCGAAGTGCGCGTGCGCGAGGCCGCACGGAGCCAGGCCGTGCTCGAGGCGGTGGAGGGCATCGAGACGCTCACCGCTCTCGGCGAGCAGGACCACGCGCTGGAACGGGTCAGCACGCGGGCGGAGGACTCGATCCGGATGCAGGTCGAGGGCGTCCGTGTGCGCAACCGGCTGTTCCGCTGGATCAACGGCGGAGAGCTGGTCGGCCTCGGTGCCATCCTCGCGACGGGGTTCCTGCTGCACGCGGGCGACGCGGTCACCGTCGGCATGGTCACCACCGCGGCGCTGCTGTTCCATCGCCTGTTCGATCCGGTGGGTCAGCTCATCTTCGGTCTCGACGACATCCAGCGCGCGGCGATCGGACTCGCCAGGCTCGTGGGCGTCATCGACCTCGCTCCGGCGACGCCGCGAGAAGCGCCGGTCGGTGTCGGTGACCGCGAGCCCGTCGTCCGCCCGAGGGTCGGGATCGAGCTGCGCGATGTCGGCTACCGATACCCGACGACGGGGCGCGGCATCAGCGACGTCACACTGAGCATCGCGCCGGGCACGACCACCGCGCTCGTCGGCTCGTCGGGTTCGGGCAAGAGCACCCTCGCCCGTGTGATCGCGGGGCATCACCCGCCGATATCCGGCGTCGTCGACATGGAACCCGAGACGACCGTCCCGTACTACCTCTCGCAGGAGCTGCACCGGTTCCGCGGCACGATCGCCGACAACCTGCGCCTGGTCGCTCCCGCGGCGACCCACGACCAGATGGTCGCCGCGCTCATCGCCGTCGGTGCCGAGTGGGCTGTCGACTCGCTGACCTCCGACGATGCCGGCGCCCGGATCGACGAGGGACGCATCCAGCAGCTGGCCATCGCACGGGCGCTGCTCGCGGACCCCGCCGTCGTGATCCTCGATGAGGCGACGGCCGATGTCGGGCTCCACCACCGCGACGCCGTCGAAGCGGCGATCAGGGTGCTGCGCAGGGATCGCACGACCGTGCTCATCGCGCATCGACTGGAGCCGGTGTCGACCGCCGAGCAGATCATCGTGTTCGCCGAGGGGCGCGCGGCCCAACGCGGAACGCACCGTGACCTGCTGGCGACCGACGGGCTCTATCGCCGCTTCTGGCTGGCGCAGACGGAAGGTCCGCAGCTCCATCGCTCCCCGAACTCCCAGCTCCCCCCGAAAGACCAGCTCCCCCCGAACGAGCTTCTCCCCCCGAACGAGCAGAGAGGGACTCCGTGAACATCCACCGCGGCATCGTCACCCACACCACCACCCTGACCCCGATGCTCACCCGCGTCACTCTCGGGGGCGCCGATGTCTCCGAGTTCCTCAGCACGGGCGTCGGCGACGAATACGTGCGGGTCTTCTTCCCCCACGGAGATGACCCGACGTCCGTCTCCCTGCCCGTCCCTGCGGGCGACTGGTGGGAGACCCCCGAGGGAGCGCCCGAGTCCCCGATGCGCACGTACACGATCAGCGGCGTGCGCCCGGATGCCGGTGAACTCGACATCGACTTCGTGATCCACCGGTCGGGGGTCGCGGGACCGTGGGCGGCGCGCGCCGAGCCGGGGCACATGCTCGGCTTCACCTCGCCGACAGGGCTGTACTCGCCGCCTGCGGGCATCACCTGGCAGGTGCTCGTGTGCGACCTCACCGGACTGCCCGCCGCCGCACGCATCGCCGTGGACACCGCGGCCGGCGTCCGCACCAGGATCGTCGTCGAGGTGCCGCCAGAGCACGATCGGGGTGCCTTCGACTTCGGCGCCGAGGCCGACGTGACGTGGGTGGTCGGCGGCAACGGTCACGGCCCCAGTGCTCTCGGCCAGCTGGTGCGGGGGATCGTCGACGAACGACTCGCGCTCGACGAGGGCTATGTCTGGGTCGCGGGCGAGACCGTCGCCCTGCGAGACGCCCGCAAGTACCTCAGGAGAGAGCTCGGCCTTCCCGCGACCCGGTTCAAGGTCGTCGGATACTGGACCCCCATCGACTCGTGGGACACGAAGTTCGCCGCTCTGCCCGAGTCGGTGCGCAGAGATCTCGATGCGACCTGGGCGGAGAGCGAGGGCGCCGAGCCCGAGGACGTGCAGGTGCGTTTCGAGGAACGGCTGGATGCGCTCGGCCTCTGACCGCGAGAGTGTTCGTGAGAGGTACGTGCCCCTCTGAAGTGGACGCGACGGCGGGAGTCGAACCCGCCACGCCGTCAGGTATGAGCTGAGGCCCGGGACCGCCCGGATCGCCGCGATGATGACGACGCTACCCGGCCCCGTCGCCGATGGCGAGAATCGTTGCGGGGGTTGACAGAGTGCGTCGGATCATGACGCAGCGCGTCGCCCTGCGACGTTTCCGCCCCGCACGACCACACCCGTGCGGGGCAGAAGAGGTCGGAACGGAAAAGGGGGAAGACGCCCCCGCGCCTTCCCCCGCCGGAGCCAGGAAAGGCTGCGGCCGCCCGGCAGAGAGTGCCGGGGGAAGGGCCGCAGAGGGCCCTCCCCCTGTAGAGACGCGCGGGATCACGGATCATTACGCGGCCGCCCGGAATATCACAAGTGGCGCGTTCAGACCTCGAGCGTGGCCACGATCTTTCCCCGACCGCCGCCGGATGCGAGATCGGCGAGGGCTGCCGGGAGTCGCTCGAACGGATAGGTCTTCGAGACGACGGGTGTGATCACCCCGTCATCCACCAGCGACGCGATGCGGCCGAGCTGCCGGCCGTCGGCGCGCATGAACAGGAACTCGTACTCGACCCCGAGGCGCATCGCCCGGCGGCGGATCCGTCGACTCAGCGCGGCGATCGCGAATCGCATCACGGCGTTCAGGCCCATACGCCTCGCGAACGCGGGGTCGGGCGGCCCCGAGATGCCGATGGCCAGACCACCGGGCCGCAGCACCCGCAGCGATCTCTCGAGGTTCTCGCCACCGAGGCTGTCGAGCACGAGGTCGTAGCCCGAGAGCGCCTCTTCGAAGTCCTCGGCGCGATAGTCGATCACGACATCGGCGCCCAGTGCGCGGACGAAAGCGGCGTTCGCCGCACTCGCCGTGGTGGCGACGGTCGCGCCGAGGTGCTTCGCGAGCTGGATCGCGATCGAGCCGACGCCGCCCGCACCCGCGTGGATGAGGACCTTCTGCCCGGGTTCGATCCGACCACGCTCGACCAGCGCCTGCCAGGCCGTGAGCGCCACGAGCGGCAGAGACGCGGCCTCGGCCGCCGTGATCCGCGTCGGGATGAGGGCGAGATCGGCCTCGGCGACCGCGGCGCGTTCGGCGAACGCGCCCATGCGCCCCTGATCCGGCCGAGCGAAGACACGGTCGCCTGGCCGGAAGGACTCGACGAGTCGCCCGACGCGGATCACCGTGCCGGCCACGTCGTTGCCGAGCACGACCGGCAGGGAGTACGGCAGGATCTGCGCGAACTCCCCCGTGCGGATCTTCTCGTCGAGCTGGTTGAGCCCGACGGCCTCGACCCTGATCAGGACGTCTCGGTCTCCGACCTCGGGCTCGGCGGTCTCCCTGAGCTCGAGCGGCCGCCTGTACTTCTCGAGGACGAATGCGCGCATCGTCGTTCTCCTTCGCGTCTCGGCAGCGATCAGGCGGCCGACGTGCGCAGCTGCGGATAGACCGCATCGAGTGGCGCGCTCAGCCCGGCCTTGAGCTGCACGGAGATCTCATCCGCGAGCACCTCGTACTCGTCGCGTGCGGTCGCATCGAGGATCGCACGCACCAGGTCGGCGGGGTCGGTCTTGGGGTCCGAGACCGACTCGGCCATCGCCGTGTCGACGTACCCGACGTGCACGCCGACGACATGGACACCCGCCGGAGCGAGTTCGAGACGCAGCGAGTTGGTCGCCGACCACAGGGCGGCCTTGGTGGCGCTGTAGATGCCGCCGACCGCGAACCACGCGAGAGCCGAATGGATGTCGATGACGGTGGCCCCTTCGCGAACCGACAGCAGCGGGGCGTATGCGCGCGCCAGGAACAGCGGCCCGAGGAAGTTCGTCTCGACGTTGTGGCGGATCTCGTCGTCCGTGTGCGTGAGGATCCCCGCCGTCGGCACGGAGGCGCCGGCGTTGTTGATCAGCACGGTCACGTCGGATGCGGCCTCCACGGCAGCGCGGATGGACTGCGCGTCGGTGACGTCGAGCGTCAGCGGCACCACCCGCGCGTCAGCCCACTCGCGCGGCGTGCGGGCGCTGGCGTAGACCTTGGCCGCGCCGCGTTCGAGCGCCTGGTGCACGAACTGCGTGCCGATACCTCCGTTCGCACCGGTGACGAGGACGACAGCTCCCTGGAGTGAAGGCATGGACCGCTCTTTCTTCTTTGCGACAATGAGGGGATGATCGCTGAGCACATGCACAAGCGACTCAACTCATAACCGACTGTACTCAGTTTCTATTCCGAGGGGATCAGAATGTCGAGCCAGGCCACACCTCTCGGACGCCGCGAGCGGAACAAGCTGCAGAAGCTCGAGCGGATCACGGCGGCTGCGGCCGAACTCTTCACCGCCCACGGCATCGACGACGTCACGACCCAGCAGATCGCCGAGAAGGCGGATGTCGGCACCGGCACGCTCTTCCTATACGCCAAGACGAAGGGCGAACTGCTGCTGCTCGTGCAGAACGCGCACTACGCCGTGGCCCTGGAGACCGGACGCCTCGCGGCCGCAGCGGCAACGAGCACGTTGGATGCGACCATGGCTCTTCTCCGCCCGATCATCGAATGCAATCGCGTGCAGGTCGAGAACGGCCGCACCTACCTCCGCGAGATGGTGTTCGGCAATCCGGCCGACGCGCACCACGCCGAGGCACTGCGGATCGTCGGAGAGACCGAGGTGGCACTGACCGGCATCCTGAGTCGCGATCAGCGGATCGACGAGCATCACGCCCCGACACTCGCGCGCATCGTCTCGGCCGCGATGTTCGTCACCATGGCGGCCGGCGTCAACGCCGAGGCGAGCATCGACGACATCACCGACGACGTCAGGACCCAGATCGAGGCGCTGCTCGATCGGTGAAGCGCTGCTCAGCGCCGGATCGAGTCCTGGAACGGGTTCGGTTCGAGCGTGAAGTCCGTCGACGCGTCCGCCCAGGTGCCGCCGCCCACCGGCGCGCGACCGCGGCGCAGTGCGGCCAGCGCCGCGGTGGCGGGCACTCCGATCGCGAGAGCAGCCGCGCCGCTGAGCGTGCGATCCTCGGAGCCGAGAACGCTCGCGCGGTGCCATGCCTCGTGCATCCGTCCGCCGCGAGCGGCGGTCACCCGGCGCGCGGGCAGCGCTCCGGCGCGCCGCAGCGCGACCAGATGCTCGACGTGCGACCACCACGCGGATTCTGAGGACTGGTGGAAGTAGTTGTCGCGCAGCCAGTCGGGATGCGGATGCCGGAACCGACCGGCCACGACCTCGTTGCGCCCGCCGAGCAGACCGCTGCCGACGAACACCGTGTTCAGCAGGCTCTTGCTGACCCCGAACGAATCCAGGGCGATGACCGGGATCCCCAGGGCGACGGCCTCGATCGCCGCAGTCGAGCTCACTGTCACGAGCCCCGCCGCCGTCGACAGCGCCTGGGCCATCGACGAGTACGAGATCGCCAGGTTGGGAGGCAGCCGCGTCGGCAGCAGGTCGAGGTACGGGGCGTTCTCGAGGTGCGTCTCGGCCTCGCCCGGCCGTGAGCGCAGCTTGAGCACCACACGGCGGGTCGGATCGGCCTCGGCCGCGCGCACCAGTGTCGCCGCGATCTCGTCTCTCTGCTCGCGGGAGACGGGGACCAGGGCCTGCGCCGCGAACACGAGGTCGGTCGCCGGCGGCCGCACCGGGCGGGCCTGACCCTGCGGCACGGGTCGCTCGGCGACGAGTGTGCGGGAGTGGCGGTCGGAGTCGGCGACCGCAGCGCGCACCCTGGCCGGGTCGCTCGCGAGCATCCGCGACCTCGAGCGTGCGAACGGCAGCGTGGCGAGCGCCGTCGGCACCTGCACGCCGATCCGATGTCCCAGGTCGGCGAAGGCCCGCTCCTCCCGGTGCGAGTGCACCACGAGCAGGTCGCTGTGACGGCGGTACTCCAGAGCGCCCCGCTGGGCGGGGATCGCCATGCCTGGTAGGCCCGTGACGACGACGGGACGACGGGAGAGCACGTCGACGACCCGGCCCATGAGCCGCACGAACGGCCCGCGCCCGGCGAGCAGGACGACGTCGGGGCGCTGCCCCTCGAGCCACCCCGCGGCCTGCGCGAAGGCCACCCGAGTAACGTTCTCGGGCAGCATCCCGGTTCCGGCCAGGGCCGTGCGCTGCTGCGCGACGCTGGCCGTCAGGGGCGTCTGCACGATCAGCAGATGCGGACGGATGCCGGGCACGCCGCCGAGCAGCGACGCCGACCACTTCACGAACGAGTCGGCATCGGCGATCGCGACGACCCGGAGCGCGCCCGATCCGCTCGCGCCCGATCCGCTCATGCCCGATCCGCTCATGCGGAGATGCGACGGAGCTTCGCCATCGGCGCGCGCTCGCTGTCGAACACCCGCTTCACGCCGTCGCCGAGGGCCGTCTCGATCACCCGGATGTCGCGCACGAGGTGCTCGAGCCCCGTCGGCTCGAGCGAGGCGGCGTGGTCGGAGCCCCACATCGTGCGATCGAGCGTGATGTGCCGTTCGACCGCGACGGCGCCGATCGCCACGGCGGCGAGAGAGATCTGCAGTCCGCGCTCGTGGCCCGAGTACCCCACGGGGATGCCGGGGTAACGGTCGCGCAGCGAGGCGATCGCGCGGAGGTTGGCCTCCTCGGGCTCCAGCGGATACGTCGAGGTGGCGTGCATCAGCACGACCCGGTCCGTGCCGAGCGTGGCGAGTGCGCGATCGATCTGCTCGATCGTCGACATGCCCGTCGAGAGGATGATCGGCTTGCCCGTCTCGCGCAGCGCGACGAGCAGCTCGGTGTCGGTGAGGCTCGCGGAGGCCACCTTGTGGGCCACGACGTGCAGATCCTCGAGGAAGTCGACGCTCGGCACGTCCCACGGGGAGGCGAACCAGTCGAGGCCGAGCATCGTGGCATGGTCGCCGATCGCGACGTACTCGTCACGCCCGAACTCGACGCGTCGGCGGTAGTCGAGGTAGCTCATGGTCCCCCACGGCGTCTCGCGCGGCACGTCGCGCATGTGCTCGGGGGTGGAGATCTCGGGTGTGCGCTTCTGGAACTTCACGGCGTCGGCACCGGCCTTCGCCGCCACGTCGATCAGGCGCTTGGCGATGTCGACGTCGCCGTTGTGGTTCAGGCCGATCTCGGCGATCAGATAGGCGGGGTGGCCGCCGCCGATCACGCGTGAGCCGATGCTGACAGTCATGGTTCCTCCGGTCGTCGAGATGCCGTCCTCCCTGAGTACGCTCCGGGGGTGAACGCCGCACGACCACGCGGTTACCGGCACCGGTCAGCCCGGCAACACCCGTTCGATCAGCTCACGGACGGCGCCGTGTCCGCCGCGGCGACGGAGCACGACCCTGGCCGCTTCGAGCACGAGCGGATGCGCATTCGCCACGGCGATCGGCCACCCCACGATGCGCAGAGCCGGAAGGTCGTTGACGTCGTTGCCGAGGTAGGCGATCTCGGCGAGCGGGATGCCGGCGTCCGCCGCCCAGCCGCGCAGCGCCGACTCCTTGTCGTCGATGCCGTGCATCACCGGAACGCGGAGCTTCTCGGCGCGCGCCCGCACCACCGGATTGACCTCGGTCGACAGGATCAGCATCGGGATGCCGGCCCGCCGGAGCAGCGAGACCCCCATGCCGTCCTCGCGGCTCACCCGCACCCGCTCGACACCGTCGGCGTCGACGCTCGCGGTGTCATCGGTGTGCACCCCGTCGAAGTCGGTGACGACGGCCTTGACCGGTATGCGCTCCGGCGTCTCATGCAGCGCGGCGAGCGCTCGCGCGATCCGCAGCTGCTGCTCATCGTCGATCTCGATCGCCGTCCACTCCGGCACCTCGGCGATGCGGATGCGACCGAAGAAGCGGTGCTCCGCCGCCCGGAAGCCCTCCGCACGGAACACGTAGAACGCGCCCGTCTCGAGGTAGTGCGGCTCACGGTCCTGACGACGCGGTCGGTGCGCGGCGTCGTGGTTGAGTGCGACCGCCGCATCGGCAGCAGTGCTGCCGCTGCGCCCCCAGAGGAATCCGTAGGTCTCGTGTGCGGCGAACACGCTGTCCGCCCGACCGTCGCCGACCTCGCGGACGGCGGCGACGAGCGCGTCGGTCGGGATGAACGGCGACGTGGCCTGCAGGAAGGCCACGACGTCGATGCGCTCACCGGCGGCCTCGAGGTCCTCGAGGGCGTGCAGGATCGCGCTCTCCGACGAGGCGGTGTCGCCCGAGAGCACGGCCGGACGACGCACGACGCGCGCGCCGGCGGCACGGCTGACCGCGGCGATCTCGTCGTCGTCGGTCGAGACGACGACGAGATCGATGTCCGGGACCGCGAGAGCGCTGCGCACGGCGCGCTCGACCAACGGCATCCCCCCGACCCTTCTGAGGTTCTTGCGCGGAACCCCCTTCGACCCGCCGCGGGCCGGGATGATCGCGACCACCCGTCCGCGATCACCCGCATCCGGCGTCGTCGCGTCCGTCATCGTCGCGTCGGTCGTCGTCGCGTCGGTCATCGTCGTCGCCGTCCCGTTCGTCATCGCCGTCCTCCTCCTCGTCGTGGTCATTCCGGTCACCGCCCCCGGAGCACGCGCCAGGCCCGACCGACGCGTCGACCCGCACCCCGCACGGTGAGCCTGACCTGCTCGGCGCGACCCACGCCTCCCGCGGGCCGCAGCATCCGCCGCATCATCGTCTCGGTCGGGGCTCCGGGGAGACGCAGTTCGGCCAGCCGGTCCGCGGTGAAGTACCGCTCGCGATCGGCGGGGTGGATGCTCCCCAACAGCGTCTCGGCACGACCACGCAGATGAGCGGCGACGAGGGGCTGCATGACGTAGCCGACCGCGTCGATCAGCAGCTGCATCCGTTCGGGGTCGCGGTAGTGCGAGTCCGGGCGGGTGAGCGCGTCGACGATCGTCGCGGGAACGCGGTTGCTGTTCTCGTACGGGGTCAGCCGTGCGAGCACCTCGGCGGTGCCCACCGCGTCGATGTCCCGTCCGAACAGCGCACGCACGGTCGGCAGCGCGGTCGAGAACCCGGCGACGACGACCCCGGCGTCGATGCGCTCCGCCAACGCCTCCGCGGCGAGCGCGCCGTGGTACTCGCGGAAGTCGATGCCGTGCACTCCGGTCCGATCGCGCAGGGCGTCGTTGCGCCGAGGCGGAGCCGCGGGGTGCGGCTTGAACACGATGTGGAGGGGGCGATCCTGCGCCGCGCGGTCGATCATCGCGCGCTGGGCGGCGACCTCCTCGCGCTCGCTCAGCAGCCCCAGCGCCGAGAGGTACTGTCCGAGCACGAGCGCGGTCGATTCCCCGCCGAGGGCATCGACGAGCTCCGCCGTGTCGTCGACGTCCTCGGCGGTCTCTGCGAGAGCCGCGCGCAGGAGATCGGGCGCGACGGGCACGGGCACGGCCGCGGTCCCCCCGACGAGCGGCGTCACTCCGGGCACGACGTCGGCGTACACGACGGCCCCGATCCGCGCCGTCACCGTGTGCGGGAGGCGGATGCGCATCGGCGAATACGTCATCAGCCCGTCGCCGACGACCGTGAGTCGCGCGTGCGGGAACAGCAGCATGAGCGTGTGCGCCGGGGCGACCTGCGGGCTCTGCACGAACACCTCGAGGTCGTCGTCGGCGAGCCGCCAGGCCCGCGTCAGCAATCGGCGCAGCAGCGGCAGGTCGGCGGCGTCCGGCTGCCACCCGCTCGGATGCAGGGGGCCGAGCAGCGCGTCGAGATCCTCGACCCGATCGAAGCGGTCCCGCAGGGTGGCGAGGGCCGGGTCGGCGAGTATCCCCACCGACGTCTCCGGCACGCGCGACGAGACGAAGGGCACGAGGATGCGCTCGCCGTGCGCGCCGAGCAGTCCGCCGTCGAGCGCCGCCGCCACCGTGGCGAGGCCGTACGCGCTGTGCAGGGCGAAGAGCTGCGTCATGCCGCCCTCCCGACCGCCCGCAGGTGGGGTGCGAGCACCCGCCGTCGCGGTCCGTCGAGGCGTGCGAGCACGGCCGCTGCCTCGGCGTCCGGCAGCTTCGCGAGCAGCCCCCTGACCGCCGTGCGCATCTCGGCACGCAGTCCCGGGGTCATCCGCCGGGACCGCACGAGGTGTCGCGAGCTCAGCGCCAGCACACTCCACACGGCCTTGGGCAGCAAGCGCTCGGCCTCGCGATCGGCCTCCACGAGCTGGAGCACCTCCGCCATCGCTCGCACGAAGTCGAGCTGGCGACGATCGCGCACCTGGGTGAGCGACGTCGACACCCCGCGACGATAGAGCAGGGCGGGGGCATCGACCACGGCGAACGAGCGGGCCTGCAGGTGCAGGCGCCAGATCCACGGGCGGTCTTCGGCGGTGAAGAGCCCAGGGGTGAAGCCGGCGAGACCGTCGTCGAGCACCCGCCGATGCAGGATGCCCGCCCACGCGAACGGATAGTCCACCATGGTCGGCTGGTCGTCGGGCAGGATCGCGTCCCGCGGTGAGACCACCCTCTCCCGCCACGGGTAGGGCGCCGTCGCCAGCGTGCGCACGCCGTCCCTGACGGTGACGTGATCGGTGCGCAGGACGTCGCAGTTCAGCTCGTGCAGACGGCGGGTCAGCACCGACAGTCGCTGCGGCTGCATCCAGTCGTCCCCGTCGAGGAAGCAGAAGGCGTCGCCCTCGACGTGCTCGAGTCCCTGATTGCGAGCGCTCGCGAGACCCCGGGGTCGCGCATTCACGAGCACCGTCGCGTGCGGGAACCGTTCCGCATAGTGCCGCATCAGGATGCCGGTGTCGTCGCGAGAGCCGTCGTCGATGGCGACGAGCTTGAGCGCCCCCGGGTCGTCGAACTGACGGGTCAGGGTCTCGAGAGTCGTGCCGATGAAGGCGCCAGCATCTTTGGCGGGCAGGATGACGGTGACGAGCGGTGTGCGCACGGGACTCCCGGATCGGCGATCCCGGCATGCTCTCAGGCGTTCGTTGCCGGTCGGGGACGCGGGGGTGAACGCGCGGTGACGTCAGAGGCCGCCAGGTGCCTCGGGTGTCGGATTCGCCCCCTCGCCCGGTGATGCACGACGATGGGAGCATGCTCTGGCCCTTCGGAACGACCTGGCGTCCGGTGCGGCAGAAGCGCCGCGGCGCGGTCGAGCTGCACTGGTTGAGCGCCCGGTCGTGGACCCGACGCTGGTATCCGCAGGGCATCGACCTCGGGATCTGGCACGGCCGACGCACGCTCGCGGTGAGCTGGTTCCGTCAGCAGCTCGACGGCCATCACCTCGCCTCCCGCGTCGCGTTCATCGACCTCGACCGCTCACGGCACCTCGACGTGCTGCTGGCCGTCGAGGAGGACGGCGTGCTGCAGCCCGCAGCCATCCATGCCGGCGGGCTCGCATGGTTCGACGACCGGCTGTTCGTCGCCGCCACCGGACGCGGGATCTGGGAGTTCGATCTCGCGCGCATCCGCCGGGTGCGCGGTGCCGACGCACGCCGCCTCGCGGGCGCGTCCCGCTACGGGCTCCGCGGCACGGCGCTCGTCGCCGTGCGCACCCGCGTGCACCCGATCGAGCTGCGCTGCTCGTACCTCGGGCGCGTGTTCGACGACGACGGCACGCCGCTGCGCCGGGTGCTGATCGGCGAATACAGCAGGGACGACACCGGCAGGATCGCCGAGTTCACCGTGCCGGCGACCGACGAGGACTCGTTCCACGAGCAGACCCGCTTCTCGCCCGGCATCCGCCATATGCAGGGCGCCGTGCGCTGGGGAGACCGGCACCTCGTGTCGCAGTCCGACCTGATGCACCCCGGCACGCTGTGGTCCGGCCCGCGCGAGGGGCTGGTGCGCGACCCGACACCGCTCCCCGTCGGATGCGAGGACCTCGCTCTCGATGTCGACGCGGCGCTGCTGTGGTCGCTCGGCGAGCACCCGTGGAGACGCGTGATCCGCGGCATCCCCCTGCGAGACCTGGGGATCGGGAGCTGACAGGCGACGCCTCAGGTCGCGAACGTAGACTGGCCGGGTGAAGAACCGCGCACCCTTCCTCGTCTACACCGTGCTCCGACTGCTGGCATTCCTCGTGCCGCTCGCGATCATGTGGTTCTTCTTCCCGATCTTCCGGGAGTACTGGTGGCTCGCCGCGATCTTCGCCGCCCTGATCGGGGTGAGCATCTCGATGCTCTTCCTGCGTGCACCTCTCACCGACGCATCGGCGCGCATGGTGGCGCGACGCGACAGCCGTGGCTCCGCCGAACAGGCCGATGCGGATGCCGAGGACGCCGCGATCGACGGCGGCATCACCCGCCGCGAGGACTGACCCGCCGTCCCCCGGGCGCGCGCACTCTTCCCTCGCGCACGCCACCGCGCGCACTCCCCCGCTGTGGGGATCCGGGCGAGTCAGCCGGCGAGCGCCCAGAACATGGCGCCCGCGTACAGCAGCGCGGTCAGCGACGTCAGGGCGAGGGCGATGACCAGTTCCTTCGGCTGACGGTACGTCCAGACGATCAGGATCGCCGGCAGCCCCGCGAGCAGGGCGAGCAGTCCGATCCACGCGATCGGATACAGCAGCGCGATGACGACGAGGATGCCGAACGGCACCAGCACGAACAGCGTGAAGAGCACCCGGGTGGCCCGCGCGCCGATCAGCACGGTGAGGGTTCTCTTGCCGACCAGGCGGTCCTGGTCGATGTCGCGCAGGTTGTTGGCGAGCAGCACGGCGCAGGCGAACAGACCGGCGGCGACGGCGCCGAGCCAGGCCTGCTGCGGCAGCGCGAACACCTGCACCCAGGTGGTGCCGAGGGTCGCGACGAGCCCGAAGAAGATGAAGACGAAGACCTCGCCGAGAGCGTTGTACCCGTACGGGCGCTTGCCTCCCGTGTAGAACCAGGCGGCGATGATGCAGGCCGCGCCGATCGCCAGCATCCACCACTGCTCGGTGCGCACGACGATCGCGATGCCCACGGCGGCGGCGAGGGCGAAGAAGACGAGCGCGATCACGAGCACGGTGCGCGGCGCCACGCGACCCGATGCGGTGAGACGCGCGGGACCCACACGCACGGCGTCGGTGCCGCGGATGCCGTCGCTGTAGTCGTTCGCGAAGTTCACGCCGATCTGCAGCAGCACGGCGACCGCCAGACACGCCAGAGCGATCACCCAGTGGAACTCCGGTCCCGTGCTGCGCGCGGCGCCGGTGCCGATCACGACGGGGGCCACGGCGAGCGGCAGGGTGCGCAGACGCGCGGCGCCGATCCAGTCGCCGATCGTGACCGGGCCCGCCTCGATGGCGGGTCGCCTGGCCGGGTCGCCACTCGCCCGCTTCGCGGGATTGCCGCTCACGCGGGCGGGGGTGCTCTTGCGCTTCGAGGATGCTGCCACGCTCGGAATCCTACTGGGGGCGGCGATGTGCGCCGGTGCGCCCGCCCCTCAGTCGCGGCGGAAGGTGAGGTGACTGACACCGCTCTCGGCCACTTCGGTGTGCAGCGCATAGTCCTTCTCGATGCCGCGCAGTCCGTCCCAGATGCGCTCCCCGCTGCCGATCACGAGCGGGTTGACCGCGAGGTGCACCCGGTCGACCAGCCCCGCCTGCAGGAACTGCCGCACCACGTCCACCCCACCGCCGATGCGCACGTCGGCGTCGCCCGCCGCCTCCACGGCTCGCCGCAGGACCTCCGCGGGGGCCGCCTCGACGAAATGGAAGACCGTGCCGTTCGCGAACTCGATCGAGTCGCGTGATCGGTGCGTCAGCACGAACACCGGCACCTCGAACGGCGGAGCGTCGCCCCACCACCCCTGCCATTCGGGATCGTCGGGATGCTGGTGCAACCCGAACATCCCCGCGCCCATGATCTCCGCGCCGATGCCCTCGAAATAGGCGTGCGCGTACTTCTCGTCGACGCCGGTCGTCCCCGCGCCCGAGTCATCGCCGAACACCCGCGCGCGGAAGGTGCGCGTCGCGGTGTAGGCCGCCACGAGTCGGCCCCAGTCATCGCCGAACGGGTTCTCCGGCGTCTGATCGGTGGTCGTCGCGAACCCGTCGAGAGAGACGTTGAGGTCGACGCGTACTGCCATGGTGCTGCTCGCTTTCTCTGACGATTCGGCGGACGGGGGTCAGGCGTTCGGGTTGCTGTCCTTGCCGTCGAGCCAGAGCGTGTCGGAGGCGTCGCCGTGCGCCCCGCCCTTGCCGACATGCTTGTCGCTGATCTTCGGACCCTTGAGGATCACGTGCACCATCGCCTGGGCATGACCGTGCCCCAGGCCATACTCCTCTTTGAGCCAGGTGAGGACGACCGTCGACTTCGTCGTGGCGTCGAAACCCTGCTCCTCGGCGAGCCGGATGAACTGTCGAGGAGTGAGACCGGTCTGGGTCTCGACCTTGTCGAGGTAGGCCTGGAAGGACATGGATGCTCCCGGATGTCGATGCGACGGAGATGTCGGTGCGGCGGAGAGGCCGCACGATCATGATGCCCCAGGCATCCGACATCGCGCACCCCTGCGCGCAGCCACCCGCGCGCGTCGCGAATGTCGCGGTGACGGTCGAGGCCTCAGACGGCCGGCCCGACACGCCCGTTGCTCGCGTCCACGATCGCGGTGACCAGCTGCTCGAGTACGTCCTCGCTGCGCGGAACGATTCCCGCGGTGACGTAGTCGCGGCTCATCGCATCGCTCTGCGCGCGGATCGCCCCCGAGATCGACGCCGCCACCTGACGCGCGGCATCCGCATCGGCCGGCAGCCCGAGCCGAGGGGCGAAGACGGCTGCCGCCTCGCGCTCGGCCTTATCGCAGACCATGAGCCACGCGCTGCGCAGCGCCGGCTCGTCGAATCCCATCACGACGATGCGCATCGCCGCGATGTCGTCCGTCGAGAAGTCGGCGGGGCCCGGCACGCTCGCCGCCGTCAGGTAGTCCGCGAGTCCGATCTCGAGCGGCCAGGCGCGGAGCACCGTGGAGAAACGTCGGCCGAGCTGCGCGAGGATCGGCTCGACGCATGACTCCTTCGAGCGGAAGTACCGCCACAGCGTCCGCGTCGCGATCCCCGCGGCAGCGGCGATGTCCTCGCCGCGGGTCGCTGCGACGCCGTCACGCCAGAACAGCTCGGCGGCGATGCGCGACACCTGCAGTCTGGCGTCGGGGTTGCGACGCAGATCGATCGGCATCAGCATCTCTGTCACTCCGCGACGGTACCAGGCATCGCGATTCACGCGATGAGGTGGATCACGGTGACGGCCTCGTACAGCGCGCCGAGGATGAGCAGCACGATCACGAGCACGTAGAGCTTCAGCGTCGCCACGAGGCCGCCCACATATCCGGCCCTTCGCGTCTCGAAGCCGTGGCGCTGCGGCTGCAGAAACCTGCGTCCATGCACCCACGCGGCGAAACCGACGACGACGTAGGCCGAGCCCTCGATCGCGAGGGTCACCCAGTGGACCAGGAACGTCGGATCCTCGGCGCCGAAGGGAGTGAAGAGCACGCCCCAGGAGAGACCCCGAGCCAGCGTCGCCGCGACTCCCAGGAACGGGACCACGAGGGATGGAACCGTCGTCTGCAGCAGCGATGCGGACACGAGGTTGACGGCGAAGGTCACCACGGCAGCGATCGCGATGCTGCCACTGCGGTACGCGTCGCCGATCACCGTTCCGAGTCCGCCCGCGCCGGGCTCCGCCTGCAGCGCACCCAGGCCACCCGGTCGCAGCTCGGGGACCAGCGCGGTGGCGAGGATCCCGAGGCCGAACATGCCGACGTACGCGAGATTCAGGACGAGGAAGGCGCGACGGTGCGCTCGGATGATGGCGACGATGTCGCGGGCCAGGCGCCTCATCGCTCTTGTCGCTGCACGCACACCGGGGCGGGCTGCCGGGGGAGTCGTCGATCGATCGGAATTAGTCACATAATGACTTTAGACACTATGTGACAGCACGGCAAGATGACGATCGTCGTTCAGGACGCCCTTCGGCTACGCGGAGACGTCAGGGGCGACCGCGATGATCGGCCGATGCTCGTAGTACGTCTGCAGCACGACCGTGGTGCGGGTGCTGACGTTCGCCGCGAGCCGGATGTCACGGACCAGTTCCTCCAGTGCCCGCGGTGAGGCGACCCGCACGAACAGCATGTAGCTCGCGTCACCCGCGATGGAATGGCAGGCCTCGATCGCGACGAGGTGCTCGAGCAGCTCGGGGGCGTTGTCGGGCTGCGCCGGGTCGAGCGGAGTGATCTCGATGAAGGCCGACAGCGGGGTCCCGACCAGCTCGGGATCGAGGATGGCGCGATATCCGCTGATCACACCGCGGGTCTCCAGCCGCCGCAGTCGTGACTGCACGGCGGAGACCGAGAGTCCGACGGCATCCGAGAGGTGGGCGAGCGTCGCCCGGCCGTCACGGGAGATCTCGGCGAGGATCGCGCGGTCGACAGAATCATCCATGTATGTAAGATTATCGTCAGGATTCCATAATGACCGGAATCTTTCCGTCAAACTCTCCGATCGGAGGTCCCGATGTCCATCATTTCCGCCAACAGCTCCGCTGCACAGGCCATCGTCGGCGAACCCGAGGTCGTCGAAGACGCTCGGGTCGCCGAGCAGAGCGCCGCCTGGGCCCAGCTCAAGGACGCGGCCATCGCCCTCCGCGAGATGCAGATCAAGGACGGCTCGATCCCGGATGCCGCGCACCACGCCGTGGCCCGCGACCTGGTCGGCGCGATCACCGCGGGCATCCGCGCGCTGACCCCCGCCTTCCCGCATGACGCCGAGTACCTCGCCGCCTCCGTGGCCGACTTCGAGCGCTGGGTGGCGACGGACTTCGCCGTGCCGGACTTCCTCGACTCGCTGATGGCCTTCCAGCCGCAGCAGCATCGCATCGACGGCATCCGCCACCTCGTCGTCTTCCCGATGTACACGCAGAACGGATCGAGCGATCGCCTCGTCGAGGCGCTCATCGTCGAGACGATCTGGCCCGAGTTCATCGCCGCCCTCGAAGCGGGCGACTACGGCAACAAGCTGTTCGTCTCGCTGCGCCTGGTCGACTTCACGCCCGGCTACGACACGAACTCGGCCGTGCTGTTCCCCGAGACCGTCGCGATGCGCGAGATCCCGTCGTTCACCTGGGGCGCGATCTTCCAGGATCGCGAGGCCGCACGCTACCGCCGCGTCACGCGGGCCGCCGCGGAGATCACCAAGCTCGATCTTCCCGAGCGCGCCGCGGCGATGCTCGACGACCAGGCGCTGACCGAGCGCGCGTTCGTGATGTGGGACATCATCCACGACCGCACGCACATGCGGGGCGATCTTCCGTTCGACCCGTTCATGATCAAGCAGCGGATGCCGTTCTTCCTGTATTCCCTCGAGGAGCTGCGCTGCGATCTGACCGCGTTCCGCGAGTCCGTGCGGATCGAGCGCACCCTCGACGCCCGTTCCGAGGCCGGCGAGGATCTCTCGCGCTCCGAGCAGGAGATGCACGAGCACGCAGGGCTCGTGCAGTACGCGGTGATCTTCGACCGCATCTTCCGCTTCGCCATCACCGGCTCGCGCGTGCGCAACTACGACGGTCTCGGTGGCCAGCTGCTGTTCGCGTGGCTGCACCAGCGCGGGGTGCTGCACTGGACCGACACCGCTCTCGCGTTCGACTGGGCCGCCGTGCCCGACGCCGTGGTCGCACTGGGCGACGCGATCGACGAGCTCTACTGGCGCTCGATCGACCGCCCCAAGACGTCGCACTGGCTCGCCGCGTACGACCTCGTGCGCGGCGTCCTCACCCCGCACCCCGCCTCGCAGTGGGCGCGCGGCCTGCCCGACGAGATCCTTGCGGGAGCCCCGAAGGGGTTCACCGACGCGGTCCTGGACGACGAGTTCCCCCTGTCCATGTTCTTCGAAGCCCTCGACAAGAAGATGAAGCCGGTCATCGAGTCGACCGTCGGCATCCGGGGCAGCGACGCCTGACTCGAACAGCGCATTTCTGGGGTCCGGTCGTGTGGTGCGACCGGACGCAGCGTCTGCGGCCATTCCTCTCGGGGGTGGCCGCAGAACTGTTCCTTCCGGAGAACCCGTTCCTTCACGAGAGTTGAGCACATGAGCGTCACCGATCGCACGATCGTCCTCGCCGGAGCGACCAGCACCTCCGGCCTCGCCCTCGCCCGCGCCCTCGTGGATGCCGGCGCCCGCGTCATCGCGACCGGCCGCTCGGCAGACCGACTCTCCCCGCTTCGGGAGGCCGGCGCGGAGGTCGAGACGTCGGACGCGACCTCGTCGGAGTCGATGACCGCCCTGTCGATGCGTCTCGGTGCGGTCGACGCGGTGATCCCTCTCGTGGGCGGCTGGCGCGGAGGCGGCGGTCTCGCCGGGCAGTCCGACGACGACTTCCGGGCCCTTCTTCCCGCTCTCGACGCGGTACGGGCCACCAGCCGGGCGTTCGACGCGGCACTGCGGGCATCGGATGCCGGTCGCTTCGCGATCGTGTCGTCGACCGCAGTCGGACGCCCGCTCGCGGGCGGTGCGAACTACGCCGCGGTGAAGGCCGCGAGCGAGGCCTGGGCACGCGCGGTGGCGCAGGGCTTCGCCAAGGCGGCCCGCGATGCCGGAGAGCCGCTTCGCGCGGCATCCGTGGTGTTCCGCGCGAAGGCGCTGGATCCCGACGCGCTCGTCCCGCGGGTGCTGTCTCTGTGGGACGCCGATGCCGTCGACCTCAACGACCAGATCCTCCCCCTCGACTGACCGCGCTCCCGGTCGCCGCTAGCGCCGGAATTCAGGCATCTCCGGCGGCGAACCCCGCACCGGGGCGGGAGCATCGGGAGGACTCTCGTCGCTCGCACCATCCTCGCCGCCGGGATCCTGCACCGGCGCATTCGCATAGAGCTTCGTGAGCGTGCGGTACGACCTCGTGAAGAACGCGAGAACCCCGACGACCACCATCACGAGGCCGGCGAACAGGCAGATCAGGGCGATCCCGCGCGCATCTCCCTCGCCGAGCAGCCACTCCCACCGGCGCTGGCCGTCGGCCGTCTTCATGTAGGGGATGATCAGGAACTCGGCGATCGGCGCGATCAGGAACGCGGTGATCGGGGCGGCGGCGGCCTCCATCGCCGCAGCGACGCCGAACACGCGTCCCTGTCGGTCGTAGCGCACCACCTTCTGGATGACGGTCTGCTCCGCGGCCTCGACCGGGGGCACGAGCGCCATGTACACCCACATGCCGATCACGTACAGCGGCCACCATTCCCGCAGCATGAACACCGACCCGAGCAGCCCCATCGCGATCACGACGAACAGCAGGGTGCGCATCGGCTTCGGCCCCAGGCCGAACTTCGCCACGAGTCCGCCGCCGATGATGAACCCGGTCGAGGCGAACGCGAGCGCGAACCCCCACGTCTGGGCGTCGAAGAGCGTCAGGCCGTACGGGTCCATCAGCGCCATGTAGACGCCGCCGATGAGGTTGTTGAACGTCGAGAAGATGATCAGCGCGAAGAGCCCGGGGGCGAGCCGGATCGCGGCGACGCTGCCGCGGAAGTCCAGCGCGCTCTTCGCCTCGGGGTCGGGAGTGGGAGCCTGCTCGGGGATGCGGATGAACAGCAGGTGCACCACGGTCAGCACCATCGCGGCGATCGCGATCCCGAGTGTCCACCCCATGCCGAGGAAGCCGATGGACAGACCCGAGAACACGCTGGTGACCAGGAAGGCGAGCCCCTGCACCGTGCCGACGAGCCCGTTGGCGTTGGCGCGCCGCTCTTCAGGGACCAGCAGAGTCACCGTCGTCGAGAGGGCGATGTTGCGCAGCTGCTCGATGACCCCGCCGAAGAGGATGATCACCGAGAAGATCCAGAACCACGGGCCTCCGAGGTCGAGCAGCACCGCCTCGGACTGCCAGACGTAGAGCGCACCGGCGACCAGGAAGGCGAGAGCCGAGACGACGCTCGAGAGCACCATGACCGTGTGCTTGCGGTGGCGGTCGACGATGGTGCCGAAGATCATGGCGAAGAAGGCGATGAAGAGCATGTAGGCGCCGCCGATGATGCCGGTCGCCAGCACCGACTGCGTCTCGATATAGACCCAGAATGTGAGCGCGAACCACAGGAAGCTCGTCGTCACGTTGGCGACCAGCGTGTTGACGAGGACGTTCGCGAAGGCGGTCTTCGCTGCGGTGCGGGCCATGATGCCGAGGGTAGGCCCGACCTCCGACATCCGGTAGTCCCTGCACGATCCGCGGAGCCGGAATGCCCCCGTAGGCTTGGGTGGTGACTATTCAGCATGACCCCGCGGTCCGCGGCTTCGCCAGCGACAACTACTCCGGCGTCCACCCCGAGGTCCTCGCGGCCATCGCGGCGGCGAACGGCGGCCATCAGGTGGCATACGGCGAGGACGCCTACACCGCGCGCCTGCAGGAGGTCTTCCGCACGCACTTCGGCGAGGGCGTCCAGGCCTTCCCCGTGTTCAACGGCACGGGGGCGAACGTCACCGGACTGCAGTCGATGCTGCCGCGATGGGGTGCCGTGATCGCCGCGGCCAGCGCGCACATCAACGTCGACGAGGGCGGGGCACCCGAGAAGATCGGCGGGTTCAAGATCCTCGCGGTGCCGACCGACGACGGCAAGCTCACGCCCGAGATCGTCGACCGGGAGGCGTGGGGATGGGGCGACGAGCACCGCGCGCAGCCGCTCGTCGTCTCGATCACGCAGTCGACCGAGCTCGGCACCGTCTACTCGGTCGACGAGATCCGCGCCCTCGCCGACCACGCGCACGAGCGGGGGATGCGGCTGCACCTCGACGGCGCCCGCATCTCCAACGCCGCCGCCGCCCTCGATCTGCCGCTGCGCGCGTTCACCCGCGACGCCGGCGTCGACGTGCTCAGCTTCGGAGGCACGAAGAACGGCGCGATGCTCGGCGAGGCCATCGTGGTGCTGAACCCGGAGGCATCGGACGGGCTACAGTACTCGCGCAAGTTCAACATGCAGCTGTCGTCGAAGATGCGCTTCGTCTCGGCCCAGCTCATCGCGCTTCTCGAGGGCGACCTGTGGCTGCGCAACGCCCGGCATGCGAACGCGATGGCGCAGCGACTGCGCGGCGCGATCGAGGCGGGCATCGCCGACGGCACGATCGACGGGGTCACGTTCACCCAGCCGACCCAGGCGAACGGCGTCTTCGCACAGCTCCCCGACGGCGTCGCCGATCTGCTGCGCGAGAAGTTCCGCTTCTACGACTGGGATGCCGCACGCAACGAGGTGCGCTGGATGTGCGGCTTCGACACCGAGGAGTCCGACGTCGACGAGTTCGTCGCCGAGCTCGCGCGCCTCACCGCCCGCTGAGCCTCGGCGCAGCAGCCCTCGTCAGCGCAGCGGCCTTCGTCAGCGCAGCAGCCCTCGTCAGCGCAGCAGGCCGAGGTTGGCCAGAGCCTGACGGATGAGGGTCCCCCGACCGCCCTCCATCTCGGCGGCGACGGCATCGGAGCCCGCGGCCTCCGGTGAGAACCAGGTGACCTCGAGAGCGTCCTGGCGGGGTTCGCAGGTGCCCGTCACGGGAACGACGAACGCCAGCGAGACGGCGTGCTGCCGGTCGTCGTGATACGCGCTCACCCCCGGCATGGGGAAGTACTCCGCGACCGTGAACGGCAGCGGCTGCGGAGGGAGCAGCGGGAAGGCCATGGGCCCGAGATCGTTCTCGACGTGGCGGAAGAGCGCATCGCGGATCGTCTCGCCGAACCGCACGCGCCCCGACACGATCGTGCGCGTCATCTCGCCCATCGGGGTCGAGCGCAGCAGGATCCCGATCTCCGTGACCTGCCCCGACCCGTCGGTGCGCACCGGGATCGCCTCGACGTAGATCATGGGCAGGTGGCGTCGCGCCTCCGCCAGCTCGAACTCGCTCAGCCACCCGGGGTTCGTGTCGCGCGCCGGCGGCTTCGCGTCTCCGAAGTCGTCCATCCCGTCGTCGGGTTCGGGTTCGGGGTCAGGTGTGCGGACAGCCATGTGTCCTTTCTACCAGCAGCGCCCTCGGGGCGACACGGACTTCATCCGGCGGATCGGCATACGGTCCACCCCGCGGCCGAGCGGGTGTCCGGACCCCCTGGCAGGATGGGGTCGTGAGCGAAGCACTGACGATCGACGACACCCTCACGCGCTGGTCCGTGCCCGACCGGGCGGGGATGCCGCTGCTGGTGCTGCTGCACGGCTACGGCGCCGACGAGAACGACCTGTTCGGCCTCGCGCCGTATCTGCCCGAGGGCATCGCCCTGGCATCCGTCGCCGCCCCGCTCGCTCCCCCGTGGCCGATGCCCGGACGCTCCTGGTACGCCATCGAGGGTCTCGACGGCCGCAGTCCGGAATCCGTCACCACCGCTGCGGAGGCGTTCCTGCGCTGGCTCGACGAGACCGCGGCGGATGCCTCCGGCGTCGCCCTGCTCGGGTTCTCGCAGGGAGCCGCCGTGGCGTTGCAGGTCATGCGCCTCGACCCCGACCGCGTCGACACGGTCGTGGCGCTCAGCGGCTACGTCGCCGCGGGAGACCTGCCGCACGACGAGGCATTGACCCGGCGCAAGCCCCACGTCTTCTGGGGCCGCGGCACCAACGACCAGGTGATCCCCGAGGCGCGTGTCGCCCACACGGCGCAGTGGCTCCCCGCACACTCCGAGCTGTCGGGCCGCGTGTACACCGGCCTCACGCACAGCATCTCCGAAGACGAGCTGCGCGACGTCCACGCCTTCCTCTCGAAGTGGCTGGAGCGGGCCGCTCAGGAGTGACCGCGGACTGATCCCGGGCTGATCCCAGACTCCTCAGAGCGAGAGCCAGGACTCCTCAGAGCGAGATCCCCGAATCCGACACGCCCGGGGTTGCGCCGCCGCGACACGCCCGGGTATCGTCGTGGAGTCCTGTCCGCCGTGTCTGGAAGTCCTTTGATCTGATCCGTCGTTTCCGCGCCTCTTCTTCCGCGCGCTGACCCGACGATCGCCGACTCCACGGCAGACCACCGCCCACCGTCTTCGCGACGGCATCCCGCTCCGGCGGGACCCTGCGGGCGCCCGGTGTCAGTGCACCCTCGCACTCGACAGGAGACACCATGTCATTCCCCGCTCTTCACTCGTCGGTCACCCTCGACCGGCTCTCTTTCACCTGGCCCGACGGCACGGTCGCTCTCGACGCCGTCTCCGGAGCCTTCGGCGCGGGGCGCACCGGCCTCGTCGGCCGCAACGGCGCAGGGAAGTCCACCCTGCTGCGCCTGATCGCCGGCGAGCTGAGCCCGACCTCCGGGTCGCTCACGACGTCGGGCGACGTCGCCTATCTCCCGCAGCAGCTCACGCTGGACACCGGCCGCAGGGTCGCCGAGCTCCTCGGCGTCGCCGACGCGCTCGATGCGGTGCGCGCGATCGGTTCCGGTGACGTCGACCCGTCGCACTTCGACACGGTGGCCGACGACTGGGACATCGAAGCGCGCGCCGAGGTGTCGCTCGCCGAGGCCGGCCTCTCGCCCGACTTCCTCGACCGCACGGTCGGAGAGCTCTCGGGCGGCGAGGCCGTGCTGGTCGCGATCGCCGGCATCCGACTGCGGCGTGCGCCGATCACACTGCTCGACGAGCCCACCAACAACCTCGACCGTGAGGCCAGATCGAGGCTCGCGGCCATGATCGCCTCGTGGAAGGGCACACTGATCGTGGTGAGCCACGACCTGTCGCTGCTCGAGCTCATGGACGACACCGCCGAGCTCTACGGCCGCACGCTGAGCGTGTTCGGCGGTCCGTACTCCCAGTGGCGCGCCTGGTTGGATGCCGAGCAGGAGGCCGCGCGACAGGCCGAGGTCACGGCCAAGCAGGAGTTCCGCAAGGAGAAGCGCCAGCGCATAGAGGCGGAGGTCAAGCTCGCGCACCGCGCCCGCACCGCGAAGAGGGCCGAGATCGAGAAACGGGTGCCGAAGATCGTCGCCCACGGACGCAGGATGTCCGCCGAGGTGTCGGCGGGGAGACTGCGCACCGAGGTCGGCGCGAAGGAGGATGCCGCCCGCGCGGCACTCGACGAGGCGGGGCGGCGGCTGCGCGCGGACGCATCGATGAAGATCGAGCTTCCCGACCCCGATGTCTCCCGCAGCCGACGGATCGCCGCGCTCGGCGACGGGGAGCGGTCGTGGATCATCCAGGGCCCCGACCGCGTCGCGCTGGTGGGGCGAAACGGCGCCGGCAAGACGACGCTGCTCGAGCGGCTGGTAGCGGATGCCGGTGATGCTGATGCTGATGCTGATGCTGATGCTGATGCTGATGGCGGCAGTGTTCGCAATTCAGCACAGATGCCGCCGATCCGCCCGACTCACGGCGCGGCGGATGCTCTCGACGATTCCCTGCTGAATGCGGAACCACCGGCGTTGACGGCGACCGCGCTCACCGATCGCGTCGGCTATCTGCCGCAGCGGGTCGACGGGCTCGACGAGGGCCGGTCGGTGTTCGCGAACATCGCGGATGCCGCTCCGCAGGTGCCCGAGAAGGAGCTGCGCAACCGACTCGCGAGGTTCCTGATCCGAGGGGCGACCGCCGAGAGACCGGTCGCCGCGCTGTCCGGCGGCGAGCGCTTCCGCGTGGCGTTGGCATCGCTGCTGCTCGCCGATCCCCCGCCGCACCTCGTGGTCCTCGACGAACCGACGAACAACCTCGACATCGACACCGTCGATCAACTGGTCGACGCTCTGCGCGCGTATCGCGGCGCAGTGCTCGTCGTGAGCCACGACGACGCGTTCCTGCGCCGTCTCGGGCTCGATCTCACTCTCGAGATCCTGCCGGACGGCTCACTCGCCGAGCGGTGACCTCATACGCGCCGACTCCGCATCGCCCTGGTATGGGCGATCGCGGGGTCGGCCGCGCGCAGCGCATAGTCGTCGGATTCGCGCGGCACCAGGGCCACGCGGCCCTCGGCGTCGTGATCGATCCCCCAGCCGTAGCGTTTGCCGAGCGGTGAGGAGCGCAGACACGGCTGCCCCGTCGAGAAGAACGCGTCGCGCGCCGCGGTGTCGTCGAGAGCGATGCCACGACGCAGTGCGTGCGTCGCGAAGAGGACGTCATCGGAGGTGCGACCGTAGGGCTCTTCGGCGATCAGCCGGTAGTGCAGCGCGGCGATCGTCGGCGTATCGCCCACGGGCGGCTCTTCGGCATGATCGACCGGGCAGTCCTCGGCGACCTCGATGAAGGTGCTCAGGTAGTTCGTGGTGTGCGACGCCATGCATACAGGATGCGCCAGGCCACGGACAATGGCGAGCCCGATGTCGGTGGCCGGGGTGATGATGGAGGGATGAGCGACGTGCTCGACCGTTTCACCCCCGCCACGCAGGACTGGTTCCGGGGGGCGTTCCCCGCACCCACTCCCGCGCAGGCCGGCGCGTGGACGGCCATCTCGGCGCGCAAGCACGCGCTCGTGGTCGCTCCGACCGGGTCGGGCAAGACCCTCTCGGCGTTCCTGTGGGCGATCGACAGCGTGTTCCGCGAACGCGGCGCGGGCGCCCCGGCGGCGGTCACGACCTCGAAGGCCACGACCTCGAAGGCCGCGATCACGAAGGACGCGTCCTCGAAGGACGGCACGTCGCGCACGCGCATCCTCTACATCTCACCCTTGAAGGCGCTGGGCGTCGACGTCGAGCGCAACCTGCGCTCGCCCCTCATCGGGATCGGGCAGTCGGCTCGTCGACTGGGTGTCGCCGCCCCCGCGGTCACGGTCGGTGTGCGCTCGGGCGACACGACCTCGAGCGATCGGCGCAAGCTGGTCTCCGACCCTCCCGACATCCTCATCACGACTCCCGAGTCGCTCTACCTGATGCTCACGAGCCGGGCGGGCGAGACGCTGCGCGACGTGCACACCGTGATCATCGACGAGGTGCACGCGGTCGCCGCGACGAAGCGCGGCGCCCACCTCGCCGTCAGCCTCGAGCGCCTCGACGCGCTCCGCCGCTCGCACGGCCACGACGAGCCGGCGCAGCGCATCGGCCTGTCGGCGACGGTGCGCCCGATCGACGAGGTGGCGCGCTTCCTCGGCGGGGCCGCCCCCGTCGAGATCGTCGCACCACCGGCGTCGAAGACGTTCGAGCTGGGCGTCGTCGTCCCGATGGACGACATGACCAACCCCCCTCCTCCCCTCGGTGCGCCGAAGGATGCCGGAGACGGCGCCGACGCGGAGTACACGGAGGTCACGGGCTCGGTGTGGCCGCACGTCGAGGAGGCGATCGTCGACCGCATCCTCGAGAACAAGTCGACCATCGTCTTCTCCAACTCCCGACGGCTGGCCGAGCGCCTGACGGGCCGACTGAACGAGATCTACTCGGAGCGCATCGGCGTCGCGCTGCCCGACGCGAGCGTGCCCGCCGCGATGATGGCGCAGGCGGGCGCCACGGCCGGCGCCGACCCCGTGCTGGCCAAGGCGCACCACGGTTCGGTGTCGAAGGAGCAGCGGGCGCAGGTCGAGGAGGAGCTGAAGTCCGGCATCCTCCGCTGCGTGGTCGCGACGAGCAGCCTCGAGCTCGGCATCGACATGGGCGCGGTCGATCTGGTGATCCAGGTCGAGGCTCCGCCGTCGGCGGCCTCGGGACTGCAGCGCGTCGGACGCGCGGGCCACCAGGTCGGCGAGATCAGCCGTGCGGCGCTCTTCCCCAAGCATCGCGGCGACGTGCTGCACACCGCGATCGTCACCGAGCGCATGCTGGCCGGCAAGATCGAGGCGATCCAGGTGCCCCGCAATCCGCTCGACATCCTCGCGCAGCAGACCGTGGCGGCCTGCGCGCTCGGCGAGATCAGCGTCGAGGAGTGGTTCGAGACCGTTCGCCGCTCGGCGCCGTTCCAGTCGCTGCCCCGCTCGGCCTACGAGGCGACGCTCGACCTGCTCGCCGGGCGTTTCCCCTCCGACGAGTTCGCCGAGCTGCGACCGCGCCTCGTCTGGGATCGCGACGCGGGCACCCTGACCGGTCGCCCCGGCGCGCAGCGCATCGCCGTGACGAGCGGCGGCACGATCCCCGACCGCGGGCTGTTCGGCGTGTTCGTCGCGGGCGAATCGACGGGCGCCCGTGTGGGCGAGCTCGATGAGGAGATGGTCTACGAGTCGCGCGTCGGCGACGTGTTCACCCTGGGCACGACGAGCTGGCGCATCGCCGAGATCACCCACGACCGGGTCAACGTGATCCCCGCGTACGGGCAGCCGGGCAAGGTGCCCTTCTGGCACGGCGACGGCATCGGCCGGCCGTTCGAGCTGGGCGAGGCACTGGGCCGGTTCTCTCGGGAGGTCTCGGCGGCGACGCCCGAGAAGGCCGCCCAGCGACTCATCGAGGCCGGGCTCGACGAGCAGGCGAGGATGAACCTGATGGCCCATCTCACCGAGCAGCGGGAGGCGACGGGCACGCTGCCCACCGACCGCACGCTCACGGTCGAGCGCGGTCGCGACGAGGTCGGGGATTGGCGGGTCATCCTCCATTCCCCCTACGGCATGAAGGTGCATGCGCCGTGGGCTCTGGCGATCAACGCGCGCATCCGCGAGCGCCTCGGCGTCGAGGGATCCGCCGTGGCGAGCGATGACGGCATCATCGTGCGCATCCCGGATGCCGAGGCGGAGCCCCCAGGAGCCGAGCTCTTCGTGTTCGACCCCGACGAGCTCGAACAGCTGGTCACCCAGGAGGTCGGCGGATCCGCGCTGTTCGCGTCGCGATTCCGCGAGTGCGCCGCCCGAGCCCTGCTGATGCCGCGCATGAACCCGAACAAGCGCACACCGCTGTGGCAGCAGCGTCAGCGCTCCGCGCAGCTGCTCGAGGTCGCGAGGCGCCACCCGACGTTCCCGGTGATCCTCGAGACGCTGCGCGAGGTGCTGCAGGACGTCTACGACCTGCCGTCGCTGCGCCGGCTCGCGGTCTCGATCGCCGATCGGCGCATCCGGCTCGTCGAGACGCAGCCCGCGCAGCCGTCGCCGTACGCCCGTGATCTGCTGTTCGGCTACGTCGGCGCGTTCATGTACGAGGGCGACTCCCCGCTCGCCGAGCGCCGGGCTGCGGCCCTCTCGGTCGACCCGGCGCTGCTGGGCGAACTGCTCGGCACGGTCGAGCTCCGCGAGCTGCTCGACCCCGAGGTGATCGCGCAGTTCGAGCGAGAGGCCCAGCGCCTCGACCCCGAGCGTCGGGCGCGCGGACTCGAGGGGGTGGCCGATCTGCTGCGCATGCTCGGCCCGATGGATGCTGCAGAGATCGACGCGCGCCTCGACCCCGAGACCGGCTCGGCGACGGAGCATCTCGACGCACTGGTCTCGGCGCGACGGGCGATCCCGGTCACCGTCGCCGGCACCACGAGGGTCGCCGCGATCGAAGACGCCGGGCGGCTGCGCGACGCGCTCGGCGCCGCCCTGCCGACGGGGATCCCCGTCGCCTTCCTCGAGCCGCTCGCCGATCCGCTCGGCGACCTCATCGCCCGCTACGCACGCACCCACGGTCCGTTCACGACGACCGCGGTCGCGACGAGGTTCGGTCTGGGCGCGGCTGTCGCCCGGCACACGCTGCAGCGCCTCGAGCACGCAGGCAGGCTCACGAGCGGCTTCTTCCTGCCCGACCCTTCGCCGGGCTCAGGAACCGGTTCGGGCGACGATACCGAATGGTGCGACAGCGAGGTGCTGCGCCGCCTGCGGATGCGCTCGCTCGCCGCCATCCGCGGAAGCGTCGAACCCGTGTCTCCGGAGGCGTTCGCGCGGTTCCTGCCCGACTGGCAGCACCTCGGCCGCCCTCTCGAGGGGATCGACGGGGTCCTCGCCGTGATCGAGCAGTTCGCGGGGGTGCCGATCCCGGCGAGCGCGTGGGAATCGCTCGTGCTCCCCTCCCGGGTGCGGGACTACTCCCCCGCTCTGCTCGACGAGCTCACTGCGGCGGGCGAGGTCATCTGGTCGGGACACGGCACGCTTCCCGGTCGCGACGGGTGGGTGTCGCTGCATCCTGCCGACCTGGCCCCCTTCACGCTGCCCGAGCCCGACGACGAGCTCGCCGCCGATTCCCTCGAGGCGCGGGTG